>JADJXA010000011.1 GCA_016716065.1 Candidatus Leptovillus gracilis
AAAACGGGGCGTGGCAGGTCGGCTTAAATTCGATTTTGGCTATAATGCGCCGGAAATCGGGGCCAATCAGGCTTCACCGGCTCCATCCCCGACCCGCGCTCTACGGCCTACGACATCTTGTCGGCGCGTTACGTGGTTGCGCCGGTTCCGTTGGATGATTACATAGCGGGTGAACGGCCGTTAACCCTCATCGGCAACAGGGGGGCGGCCTGGGTGTATGAGCGGGCGCGGGTGCTGCCTTTGGCGCGGCTGGTGGGCAGGGTGGAAGTGATCGGCGACGAGGCGGCGGCCATCGCCCGCGTCCATGCGGCCGATTTTGACCCGGCGGTAACGGTGATTTTGGACACGCCGCCGCCGTGTGTCGTGGATGCGGGCGGAGGGCACGGCCGTCATCCGGGAACAGCGCGACGGCTACTGGCAAATCGAAACGGACAGCCGCCGTGGCGGTGCTGTTGGTCCTGAGCGAGACCGATTACCCCGGCTGGCGGGTGACGGTAGATCGGCCGTCCGGCCCAATCATTAACGGCGTATACCACCATCCGCGCCGTGTGCGTGCCTGCCGGGGCGCACGTTGTGGAATGGTCGTTTGTGCCGACGGTGTATGGCTGGGGTGGGCTGTTGACGTTGATGGGATTGGTGGTGGTGGGAACGGCCGTCTGGCAAATCCGCCGCCGACAATAGAGCATTTTGGGAGCGCAGGCGTCTGGCCTGCCAGGAGCGGGCGGGACGCCCGCGCTCCTATTTTTCGAGGAGTCTATGCAACATCATTCAAGTAGAGCGATTACTATTTGGCTGACGATCGTTGGTTTTTTGGTAGTGTTTTTGGTGCTGTTTGGCGGCTGGGTGCGCCTGACACGCTCTGGGTTGTCGATTGTGGAGTGGAAGGTGATCACCGGCATCCTGCCGCCGCTGACGCAGGAAGCGTGGGAGCGCGAGTTTGCCGAATATCAGCAAACGCCGGAATTCCAGAAAATTCACTACGCCATGACGCTGCCAGAGTATGAGTTCATCTATTACAACGAGTATATCCATCGCCTGGTGGCACGGCTGACGGGGCTGCTGTTTGTGCTGCCGCTGTTTTACTTTCTGTGGCAAGGCATCATCCCCTGGCGCAAGTCGGGTATTTATTTGCTGATTGGGCTGGGTTTTGCCTTCCAGGGATGGTTGGGCTGGTACATGGTGAGCAGCGGGCTGGTTGACCGGCCCAGCGTAAGCCATTACCGGCTGACGGCCCATTTGCTGGCGGCGCTGACGCTGTTGGCGCTCTGTTTTTGGGCAGGGTTGGACAATGTGTATGGCCGGGAACGGCCGTTAGACCGTCCCCAACGTCGCAGCGCCCAGGCATTGGCCGTATTGATGGTCGCTATTTTGCTGCTGCAAATCGCTTATGGCGGGCTGGTGGCCGGTCTGAAAGCTGGCCATGCCTCCAGCACCTGGCCGTTGATGTTTGGCCGTCTTATCCCGCCCGGTCTGCTATCTTACGTGGAACCCTGGTGGAAGAACCTGGTCGAAGTGCCGGTGACGGTGCATTACGTTCACCGCTGGTTGGCCTTTGTTGTGCTGCTGGCGGTATTTCTGGTCTATTGGGTGGCGCGCAAACGGGGATTTTATACGGCCGTGCGCCAGGGGCTTTTCTGGTTGTTGGGATTGGTCAGCCTGCAGATCGCCCTGGGCGTCAGCGTGATCTGGTTCCGCGTGCCGGTTTGGTTGGCTTTGGTCCACCAGGGCACAGCCATCACCCTGCTGCTGCTGGCCCTGTACCTGAACCATCGAATTCGGTATGCTCAACCCTGTCCCAGCCATCGCGACCGGCACCGGTCGCCGCCCGGCCAGAAGTGTGTCGAAAAAGGTTGGACGCAGATTTGCGATTTGGCTTTTGAAATGGTCACGATTTGGCCAAATCACCTTCGACAGACAAGGACAGTTCCGAGGGAGTTCGTCACCGCTCCGGCTATGCGTCCTTTTCCTTCGAAGACTCGTCAATGCAGTCCACAAACGGTTAAAAACCCCGCCGGGCGGCGCTTTGCTGGCTGACGCGCACGGTAGACATGGAAACCATGTGGAAGAGGCGGCGCAGTTCTGATTGATTCAATCCGGCGCTGAGCGCCTGGTAGAAACCGATTTCGTCGGCCAGCTTTGCACTTGGCTTGGGCGCTGCTGGCGGCTTGCCTTTGGTTTTGAAGCCCAACGCCGGTTGGTTCAGCCCATCGACAAAACCCACATAAGCCAGGGTGTACAATTCTTGCTTCAACAATTCGCGGGCGGTGCGGGCCACTTCCTGGGCGCGCTGCCGGGAGGTGTTGTCTTCGCCGTCTGAGTAGACGATGACGATGCAGCGTACCATTACCCCACTTTGGCGTAACTGCTGCGTGTAGAGCAGCATGTTGGCCAGCCCGCCAGCCACGGCGTCGTACAGGGCGGTGCAGCCGCGGGTCTAAAGACTTGGCGCGTCCAGCCGGGGGCATCCGGCAGCCCGACGTACCCGTGAAGCAGCTTGACGCTGTCGTTAAACAGGATGGTGCTGACCAGGATGTCTTCGGCGTCCAGGGAATGGCTCAGGGCCGCCAGGTAGTCGTCGTTGTAAGCCTGGATCAGGTCGGCGGCGTGTGGGGTCATCGAGCCGCTGACGTCGATGATGTTCATCGCCAGGGTGACCTCGTTGGTTGCCAGTTGATCGAGGGGGACGCCAACGGCCGTGGCCATTGTCGGCCCGTGCAAATTCGCCACCACCAAATCCAGCGTATCCTCCGTCAACCCGTCATCCAGCGCTCCGGCGAATAAGTCCTTTAAGTTACCAAGTCCGTTGTTGTTCATGTTATCTCCGTGGTCCGTAATCCGTAATCCGTGGTCCGTAATCCGTGGCCCGTGAACCGTATTCCGAAATCCCAAATCCGAAATCAAAACGGCAGTTTGTCCGTGCTGTTGATAAAGTTCACGCCTTGCTGCTCGAAGTCGGCGAAGCGCTTCAGGGCGATGGCGTGAAAATCCACGTCCGGGTGGACGACCGGCGAGGTGCAGTCGCGCAGGAAGTAGATTTTTTGCAGCGCGTCGGGCTTGGCGCTGAAATCTTCGACCAGGTCTTCGACCGTTTCCAGCACACAGTGGCTTTCCGCTTCGCCGGCCATCAAGTACCACATCGGCGTCGGCCAGGGTGTCCAGGAAGGCTTTGTTTTTGCCGCCCAGCGGGTGATTGGGCACGGGCACTTCCGGCTGGATGATGGAGTAATGTTCGGTCAGCGGGATGCTGCCCTTGGTGAGCCAGGTGGGCTGTGTTTTGCGCGCCAGGCTGTGCCACATCACCGCGGCAAAAAGTTCCGGGTCTAGCGCGTTGCCGATGCTGCCGATCATGACGTGATAGGGCCAGATGGTGAGGGTCTTTTTGGCCTCCTCTTCCAGCTGCTTGACATAATTGGTGGACTGCACGGGGGCGACCAACGGCCGCCATTTGCCGTCTTTGATGTCCTGGTAGGTAATCATGGTAAAGGGCGGCGGGTGATGGCCCTGGTCGTCGGCCCACCAGGCCGGATGGAAAATCTGGTGCGGCAGGTGCGAATCCAACGAACAGGTGATGTTGGTGATACGGTCGGCGTGAGTGTAGATGAACTCGATCAGCCGCTGAATGTCGCCGGCAGCGCCGGGAACGTGCAGGCTGCCCTGGGCATGGCAAAAATCGACCTGCATGTCGATGATGACCAGGTGGATTTTTTGTTTGTCCTCTGTAGCTGGGGGCAAACCGCTCTGTTGGGCGGCCGCAGCGATGGTGGCTACGTCGGCGTAGTATAATGTTCCAATGCGGTTGGGGTCGTAGAAATCGGGAAAATTGTTCATGGGACGGTCACTCCTTTGATAGTGTTTTTATTACACTAATTGATATACGGCCAGTATAGTGTATATCTGACACTTTGTCAACTATCAAGTTTCATCATCGCCAGAACCAGGTGAGCGATGGATATCCCAGTACGTGAGTTTATGATGTGAAAAGAGGGTTGTCTGGGATGGGGAAGGGTTGGTCAATTTGCTGACCAGATATGCCTGGGTATAATCTTATCAGACATATAGATGAACATTATGTCATTTTTGGGTAACGAGTTGGGCAGGCGGCTGAAATGCGCTGAGGGTTTTTTGCACTCGGATACCTCATTTATACGAGTAATGAACATGCAACGATTCTATCATATCTTTTTTGTGGGGTTGATGGCCCTTTTGTTGGTCGCTTGTGGGCAAGATGATGCCACTCCGATGCCGACTAGCCTGCCTACGGCCGTAACTGAAAACCCTTCTGTCGCCGCCGTGTCTTCAGAAACTGTGCCATTGGCTGCGCCCGCGGATACGGCCGTGCCCCCCACACCCACACCCAGCGCTCCGTTAGCGGCTACTGTGAATGGCGCGCCGCTCTATTTGTCGGATTATGAAGAGGAATTGGCTCGTTATGAACAGGCCCAGGCCCAAACCGGGCTAACAGGCGACAACGCTGATTACCGTGACACTGTTTTGCAGGTCCTTATCGAACGCCTGCTGATCTTGCAGGCCGCCGAAGCCGCCGGCATTGTCGTATCGCCAGAGATGGTGGATAACAAACTGGCCGAACTGCGCGCCTCTGCGCGTGGCGACGACAACTTTAGCGCCTGGCTGGAAGCCAACCGCTGGACAGAAGCGCAGTTCCGCGAGGCGTTGATGGCCGAAATGGTCGCCGGGCTGATGCGCGACCAGGTGACGGCCGACGTGCCCCGCGTGGCCGAACAGGTAAACGCCCGTTACCTTCAGGTAGATGACGCCGCGCTGGCTCAGGAATTGTGGCAGCGCGCCAAAAATGGCGATGATTTTGCCTTTTTAGCCCGGCAAAACTCGTTGGATCGGGTGACGGGTGAGTTGGGTGGCGAATTGGGCTTTTTTGCCCGCGGTTGGTTGTGGGTTCCCCAGGTGGAGGAAGCGGCGTTTGCTTTGCAGCCCGGCGAAGTGAGTGATGTGATCACGGTGACGGGGGAAGACGGCCGTCAGACTTTCTATTTGGTACAGGCGATCGCCCGCGAACCACAGCGCGCTTTAGACTCGAACGTGCTGTACACCCTGTTGTTGGCCGACTTTGAAGCGTGGCTGGCCGATTTACGGCAGCAAGCGGATATCGTGTTGTTGGTGAATCCCAACACCTGATAGTATTGGAAAAAGGAATTGAGCCGAACAAACAAACAGCGGACAGGATGTGTTGGTAGTTTTTTGAATGTACTCACAGCGGCGCTGCTGTTTATGGCGCTGCTGTTGATGGTTGGTTTTGCCCTTGTTGTATTCTGGCCTGGCGGACGAGCGGCGGCGGTAGACCTGACGGCCGTTGTCCGGCAGCGATGGCAGGAAGCGGCGGCTACCACCACACCCCTGCCCACCGTCGCTGGCCTGGCTTTGCTGCCCACGCTGACGCCCACGTCATTGCAACCTACCTGGACCCCCCAGGCTCCAGACGCCACAGCAACGCCGCAGCCCACCACAACGGCCCGGCCCACTTATACGCCATCGCCTGTGCCCACATTTCCCACGCGCACACCGACGCCCACCCAAACGCCGACGCCAACCAACACTCCCACAGAAACGCCGCCCGGCCCTTCGCCCACAGCCAGCGCCACGCGGTCGCAGTATCTTTTCACCAGGTCAGATAACAGCCCGTTTTACCTGCAAAATTATGCCAACGCCGCTGGCTGTGGTTGGATGGGCGTTGCCGGAGAGGTGTTGGACCTGAATCGGAATCCGGTACCGCCGGGCAGCTATCAGGTTCATGTGTGGGGCAGCGGCGTAGATGTGCGGCTGCAAGTAGGCAGCTCGCCGGCGTACAGCCCGTCTGGTTGGGAGCAGTTTTTATTTGATTCGCCGGTGATTCGGGATTATGAAGTGCAGTTAGAGTCGTCTAACGGCACGGCCGTTTCTCTCGCTTATCGGGTGCAGACCCGCGCTAGCTGCAACCAGAACCTGGTTCGTATTGATTTTGTACAAAACCATTAGTACCCGTATTCGGTAATCCGTATCCAGTATTCCGTTTCTGGCAAATGCCACCGGAAAACCGTATATGGACTTCGGTTTGCGGTTACTAGCGGCAGCCGGGAGATGAAGAAGACACCGGCAGATCTCCGTCCTCCATGCCGTTGTGCCTAACGGGAGATGGTTAAGGTATAACGGCCGCCTTCGTCGAAAAATTCACTGAGAACAATGCCCCAACGGCCGTTTTCCGGCAATGAGATGGTGTAGCTCTCTGGCTCGCCGGCCTGTCCCTGGTCTATGCGTAGATAGGCACGGCCGTTAGGCGACAGCAGGGTTAGGCTGAAGTCGCTGGTAGCCGTTTCTGTGGTTACGTCCAGGGTAATGGTTTCGTTTTGACTGCCATCAAAGTAGTAAACCAGGCTTTGTTTGGGTTCCAGCGTGCCGGAGACAGGGCTGCCGAAAGCCAAAACACCCCCATTTACCGGCGCGGCGACAGGCATGGCCGCCAGCCGAATTTCATAATTGCCAGCGCGCCATTAAAATCGCGCACCAGGATCAGGTATTGTCCATCACCGGGCAGGGTCACATCAATCAGTTCATTTTCGTTTTGCAGGAAATTGTCTTGGGTAGCAAGGCGGTTGATAGATTCGTCCAGCAGCCAGAGTTCCAGGTCCAGCGTAGGGTTTAGCGGTTTCACTTCAATCATCACCAGGTCGCCGCTCTTGCCGCTGAAGAACCAGGCGTGGGCTTCGTGGGCGCGCAGCGTTTCTTGCCGCAGGTCGCCATAGGTCAGGTCCCCGGCGTCGTAGAAATTAGCTGTGCTTTCGCCGCCTTCGTTTAAGGAAAGGGTGTACGGGCCGCTGTTGCCGGCGAAGCTTTGCACCAGGATGGTGTATTCGCCGCTGGCCGGTAGTTCAAACCCGGAGATGAGTTCGGCGTCACCGCTGAACCCTTCGTCCAGGGCTACCAGTTGACGGCCGTCTGGACCGTACAAGTTGAGCAGGGCGTCGAACCCCTGGTTGGGGGTGACGACGATGCTGATCAGCGTTCCGGCTGTGCCGCTAAACGTCCAATAATGCTGGCCGTTGGGCGGCAGATCGCTTTGGATGCTTTGCCCGGCGCGAATTTGCCCACCGCCACCATAGATGGGGCTGTTGGAGAGGATGAGGTCCAGCACATAACGGCCGGACTCGCTGAAAAATTCGCTGACTTCGATGAGGTAACGGCCGTTATCCGTCAGCAGCAGGTCGGCGGCCGTTTCAATGTCTCCGGCATACCCATGATCAATACGGGCGACGGTTTGCCCGGCCGGGTCTATCACGGTTAAGGTGAGGTCCAGGTTGTTGGTCGCCGGCCGCAGCGAGATGGTGGCGTAGGCTGGCCCGGAATTGGTGAAGGTCCAGACATCGTTGGTGGTGGGTTCTAAACGGCCGTTGACCGATTCGCCGCTGGCTATTTCCCCCACCACCCGCAAACGGCCGCTGCTGTTGGGCAGGCCGCTGTCCAGATCATGGACCAGGATGGTTTCCATCATCTGGCTAAACAGGGTTTGATAGCGTTCCCATTCTGGCAGGGTGGCGCTGAAAACGTAAATGGCCTGGGTGTTGTTGAGCGGGGAAACGGCCGTGTCGTCGGTGGTGAGAAACAAAATGCGGGTGACAAGATTTTGCCCCCGTTCCGGTGGGAACAAAATCGGGTTCCCCAAAATATCCACGTAGGCCCCGGCTATGCCCGGCAGCAAGACGGGCGTGATCTCGCTGACCCGCCGGTCTGCGGCCTGAATGTCGGCCAGAATCAGTTCCAGGGCGGCCGCCGGTTGGCCGGGCGGTAGATTGAGGTTAGTGACCAGCCCGGCCAGAAAGGCGCCGGTCTGGATGTCTTTACCGGCCAGCACGCTGCTGCCCACGCGCTGCGAGTTGGCAGCCATCAGGTTGATCAGACCCAGGGGGCTGTTGAGTACGGTGCTGTCTAGCTGCAAACTGCCGGAAAGATTCTCCCATTCTGGCGGGATGGCGATTTGCAAACCGGTGGTATCGTTGCCCAGGCGCTGCCAATTTTTCAGAAAGCTGCTGGTTGGTTCGGGGGTTGGTTTGGGCGGAGGGCTGGGGGTTGGTTTGGGGCTGTTGCTGGTGGCGGTTGGCTGTTGGGCAACGGCCGTTGTCCCGGCTGAACTGGTGACGGCTGGTTCGAGAAAGGCCTGGCTTCCGTTTCTATCGGCAATTGGTTGGCAGGCTATCGTTGTGAACAGGAGGGCAATAACCAGGCCCGACCAGCCCTTTTTGTGCATCGATCTCCTCTGCTAAGGTGTGCAATTTTGTCGCAGACAGGCAGTTATTGTCCGGGTACTTGCCAATCGCTGCCTAGAATAATCAGCAAATCATAATCCCCGTCTGGGCTGCTGCCGCTGCTGACGTTCAGCGGCGGGATGCCCATCAATTGAATCAGGAAGCGTTGGGTGTGTGGATGGTTCCCATAATCAATGATTTGCGTCGCGCGATAGGTGGCTGCATCTGCGTTGCCCACCGCAGTGACGTTGACATTTTGCGTTTTCAGGTAGGTTTCGGTCAGGCTGGCCAGACCAAAAACAGGCGTGCCGTTATAAACGGCCACCCGCGCATTTTCGGCGGCCATCAGGCCAGGGAGATTCTGGATTTCCGGCGTGGGTATAACTGGCGGTGTGAACAGCTCGTTCCGCAGCTGGCGGATATTTTCGCGGTTGGGCACTAAAACCTGACGGCCGTCTGGCGTTGTTTCCGCATAGACATAATCGTAATTGATCACCGAGGTTTTGATGCTGCTGCGCGGGATGTCTTGTACCAGCAGCGCCAGTTGCAGCGCTTCTTCCAGCGACATATCGGTGCGCACGTTGGCTTGCAGCGCCTGCCACAAAACCGGCGCCCTGCCGACCAGGGTTGGCAGCATATTCAGGCTTAAAATGCGGTCGCGCACGGCCAATACCACCGCTTGCTGGCGGCCGGCGCGGTCCACGTCACCGCCAAAGGTCGCCCGCGTCCGGGCATATTTCAGGGCGCTCGCACCATCCAGATGTTGGTCCCCAGCTTCAATCTGAAATGGCTCATACCCGTAACAGCGGTCAGGATAGGTCGGATCGTCAATAGCTTCCGGCACAACAATGTCAATGCCGCCAATTTCGTTCACCACGGTCACGAATCCGTCAAAATTAACGGTCGCATAATAATCTATCTTAACGCCCAAAAAGGCCTCGACCGTTTCCACCGCCAGCGCCGCGCCGCCGCCGGGATATTCATAGGCTTCGCCGTAGTAATTAGCTTGGTTGATGCGGTCCACCCCTACGCCGGGGATTTCGACCCACATGTCGCGGGGCAGCGAAAGGATACCCGCCGAAAGCCCTACCGGGTCTACCGTCACCAGCATCATGCTGTCTGTATGATTGGGGCCATCTTCGTCGCAGCGTTGGTCAATACCCAGCATCAAAATGGTCACCCGCTCCTGTCCACTCCAGGGCTTGACGGCATCTGTTACCAGATTGATGGGAGACGTGTTATTACCAGGGGTTGCAGGAATAGAAGCGTCGGCCGCCGTTTGTGGCTGGTTGGCTGCTTCTTCTACCAGTCCAAAATCGGGGTTGGTCACTTCCCAGGAAGAGGTCATCTCGCGGACTGTACGGAACAACCAGATAGAACTCCCTACCACAATGACCAGAAGCGTCAGCCCAATGAGGGCGACGGCCCAAAGAGGCAGTCGTACCCCAGATGGGGATCGGCGTTTAGGTGTACTTGATGTCATATCATTTCAAACCTTAAAGCAAATCTGCGGCAGGCATTATAACATAAAATGTGAATGTGGCAGACAAAGGGTAGTCTTGCCTGTGCGCGGCGTGGTTGAATGGGTCTGGATGGCAAACCCTTGTGGTAAATAAAGGCGAATGTGGGGGGGTGAATTCAATCGTCTGTCTATTTTGGTGAACGGCCGTTAGCCATGCCCCAAAACCGGGTGGGGTTGGTAAGGTTCCACCAGGTGCTGCAGCTCTTCGCCCGACAGGATGATTTCGCTGGCCGCCACTGCTTCTTCCAACTGATACATCTTGCTGGCGCCGATGATCGGCGCGCTGACGCCCGGTTGGTGCAGCAGCCAGGCCAGGGCGATTTGTGCTGGTTTGACGCCCCGTTCTTCGGCCACCGATACCACCCGGTCCAGAACGGCAAAATCGGCATCGGCGTAATACATGCTTTGGGCGTACGCATCGCTTTTTGCCCGTTGGGTTGAGCCTTGCCCTTTCACGCGCCGGTTGCCGGCCAGGAAGCCCCGCGCCAGCGGACTCCAGGGGATAATTCCCACACCCTGGTCAATGCAGAAAGGAATCATTTCTCGCTCTTCTTCCCGATAAACCAGGTTGTAATGGTTCTGCATCGCCACAAAGCGCGTCCAGCCGTGTAAATCGGCCGTATATTGCGCTTTGGCGAACTGCCAGGCAAACATGCTGGATGCGCCGATATAGCGGGCTTTTCCGGCCTTTACCACGTCGTGCAGCGCTTCCATCGTTTCTTCGATGGGGGTGTCGTAGTCCCAACGGTGAATCTGGTACAAATCCACGTACTCCATGTCCAGCCGGCGCAGGGAATTGTCTATGGCTTCCAGGATGTGTTTGCGCGACAACCCGCCGCCATTGGGTCCTTTGCCGATGGGGAAGTAGACTTTGGTCGCTACCACCACTTCGTCGCGCTGAGTCATCTCTTTGAGTAATCGCCCGGTTACTTCTTCGCTGACGCCCAGCGAATACATATCGGCCGTGTCGAAGAAGTTGATGCCGATTTCCAGAGCGCGTTGGATAAACGGCCGTGCCGCCGCCTCGTCCAACACCCAATCCCGCCACGTTGGCGTGCCATAGGTCATCATTCCCAAACAGATACGCGAAACCTTTAATCCCGTTTGTCCCAATCGAACGTATTTCATGACGCTATTCCTTGGCGAAAATGCCGGATACTGGCCTATGGTTGGCGGCGGGCTTCCAGGCAGACGACACCATCTGGCCCAACGGCCGCGTTGTGGCGCACGCCGGCCGGTAAGTCCAACCGGTCGCCGGGTCGCAAGATGGTGGGGTCATCTACAACAGGAAAGCCAAAGGTGATGGAACCAGACACCACGTAAACCACTTTGTGGTAATCGTGAACATGGGCGTCGTAATAATCGCCCGGATTGTTGGACCAGCGATATGGTTCCAGGTTCTCGCTCAGCATGAGCTGGCGCAGTTCTTCCTCGGTTGGCTGGTGTTTGTAAGGCCATTTGGCGACGTGAATGATATTGTCTTGCATGTTGTGCCTCGTCTCATGGGTGAACCTTGTGACCCCTTGTTGGTCTAGAGGATTATAACCCCTGGCTTCTTTCCTGGGCAACTTTGCTGCTGCCTTGATGGGTTGGGCCGCTGTTTTGGGGGTTAACTGTTGTTTTGTTTGCTTGTTGGTTACACTTCCGTTTGTGAATCAATCAAATGCACCTCGATTTCGCTGGCAGTTGGCAGCCATCACCCTGGCCCGCCTGTTTTTGAATACCGGTTTGCGCATGGTGTATCCCTTTGCCCCAGCCTTTGCGCGGGGGTTGGATGTGCCGGTGACGGCCATCTACCGGCTGATTGCTGTGCGCAACGTCGCCGGTTTTTTTAGCCCGGTCTTAGGACCATTGGCGCTGCGATACGGCCGTAAAGTCATGATGATGGCTTCCGTGCTGCTGTTTGCGTTGGGCTGTCTGTTGGTGGTGGTCTGGCCTGCTTATTGGTCTCTGGGGGTTGCCCTGACGCTGTTGGCGTTTGCCAAAGTCATCTTTGATCCAGCTATGCAATCTTATGTGAGCGATGCTGTGCCTTATCAGCAGCGCGGCAAGGCGTTGGCCGTTACCGAGTATGCCTGGTCGCTGGCTTTTATTGTGGGCGCGCCGGCCGTCGGGCTGGCGATTCAGGCGCAGGGTTGGTCGGCCCCGTTTTTTTGGTTGGGGGTGTTGTCGTTGACGGCCGTTTTTATTCTCTGGCGTATTCTGCCGCGCCGGGTGCGCCGGGTGCGCGAAGGCGCTGGTTGGCGTGAAACGGCCGTTGCGCTGCGCCGTAACCCGGTCATCTGGCTGGCTTTTGTTTACATTACCCTGGCTATTGCCGCCAATGAAATTTTGTTTATTGTCTATGGCGACTGGATGGAGAGCAGCTTTAACCTGACACTGGCCAGCCTCGGTCTGGCTTCCGGGGTAATTGGCGGCTCGGAGATTGTCGGCGAAACGTTTGCCGGGTGGTCGGTAGACAGGTTTGGCAAACGGCCGGTTATCATTACGACAGCTATTTTGAACAGCCTGCTCTACATCCTCATCCCCCACACCAGCGCCAGCCTGATGGCGGCGTTGATCACCCTCTTTTTTCTATTCCTTACCTTCGAGATTACGCTGGTGGGCGGGATGCCGTTGATGACTGAATTGGTCCCTCAATCGCGCGGCGTGGTGATGACGATAGTTCTGGCGGCCATGTCCATGGGGCGTTTGTTGGGTTCTACCATTGGCCCGCTGATTTGGGAGCATGGTGGGTTTGTGTGGAGCGGGCTGGCGTCTGGGGTGATTATGGGCACGGCCGTTTTCATCCTCTACCGCTGGATTCGTGAGGGGGAAGCGTGATGGCCGGGCTGTGAAGGGAGGGCGATTTTCCCAACCGCCCTACTCTGGGAAATGTCACCCTGCTGGTTTTGTGTTATGCTTTTAGCTGGTATACGGTAACGGCCGTTGGCCGCCTGTCTATCTTGTTTTCAGCAAGCGGCGCATAGTGATGGTTGTGAAATATTGTTACATCTGTAACCAAAACCCAGACCAGCGCGGCGACGAAGCCGCACTTGCCGCCGGTGAATACTGCCCTATTTGCAACCAGCCGGCCTGCCGCCGTCACCTTTCTGTGGTGCGTTGGCGTTGGCGCGAGACCGGCGCTCTGGGTTCGGCCCTGGTTTGCAAAGAGTGCGTGCGCACGTATGCTCACCGCGGTTGGGATGTGTTTCGCCGCGATTGGATTACCTGATGCCTGCTGGCTGTCAGGTGGTTGCTCGGCCTGGCACGGCCGTCAGATGGGTGAGAGAAGATGAAAAACCAGCAGCGTTTGCTTCCAGGCTCTATCGTGTTGAATGTCGTATTGCTCCTGGCGGTCATCTATTTATGGCTGCGTCCCGCGCCACCGACGGCGACGCCCATTGCTCAGGCGACTTCCGCTCCATTGGCCGCCACCGCCACCTTTACGCCATCACCATCGCCCACCCATACACCCTTGCCAACTGAAACGCCGCCGCCCAGCCCAACGGCCGTTGTGCCCACAGAGACGCCGCAGCCCAGCCCAACGGCCGTACCCACAGACATCCCGCTGCCAACCGAAACCCCACTTTCCACCGCCCCGGCTGAACCTACCATCGCCCCCACCATTGCCAGCGAAACCGTTACTGGCCCTGGTTGGCTGCGTTACGCCAATCAGTTCCGCCTCCAGGGCGGCGTGTCGCTGCTCTCCGAAAATACACTCTGGACGGCCGGCAGCCTGGCTCACAGCCGCTATATGGTCTTGCACAACATTGCCACCCACTTCCAAGACCCTGAACTCGAGGGGTACAGTTTGGAAGGGGCCCAAGCAGCAGCCAACGGCAATATCGCCATGAGCGGATCGGCCGGCGTCTCCCTTATCTGGCCTTTTGATTATTGGATGTCTGCTTCCTTCCACGCTTTGCCGATGCTGGATCCGCAGTTGCAGGATGTTGGTTACGGCGATTACCGGGACGCCAGCAGCGCCGCTGGCCTGACGGCCACGCTAGATGTTAAACGAGGCATCAACCAGTCGCTAACCGATTTCCCTTATCCGCTCACCTTTCCTAAAGATGGGGGGCAAACCTGGGTGACAACCTTCAACTTGCCGGAGTTTCCCGACTCGGCGGCCGGCTGCGCCGGATATACGCGGCCTCTGGGCGCGCCCATCATCGTGCAAATTGGCCCCGGCGACCAGACGCCAAATGTCAGCCAAACCGAACTACTGCGCGGCGGCGTATCGGTCCCCCACTGTGTGTTTACGGAGACCACCTATACCAACAGCAGCCCGTATTGGCAGGGTATTGGGCGGCGTATTTTGGATGAGCGTGACGCAATTGTTATTTTGCCTCGCTCACCGTTGGAAGTGGGACAGCGCTACACGGTGACGGTCGTCAATGGGCAGACGATTCAGTGGCAGTTTGACGTGGTGACGCGGCCAACGGACTATTGAATGCTGCGGAAAGGTTTGGTGACTGGTTTGATGGTTTGTTTGCCAGCCCACCAATAAATTAACAAACCAACCGACTGAGTAGTTACCAGGAGTTACACCGATGCAAGCAGTATGGTTGACCAACGGCCGTCTTGAATTTCGCACCGATTATCCCCAACCCGTACCCCAGGATGGCGAAGCGCTCGTCCGTGTCTTGTTGGCCGGTATTTGTTCGACGGACCTGGAGATGGTGAAGGGGTATAAAGGCGCTTTTAGCGGTGTACTGGGACACGAGTTTGTGGGAGTGGTGGAAAGCGCCCCAGATGCCGTCTGGCACGGCCGTCGTGTAGTGGGCAGCATCAACAGTGGCTGTGGGCAGTGCGACGTGTGCCGCAGCCAGGGGGCGGAACATTGCCCGCGCCGCCGGGTGCTGGGCATTTTGGACAAAGATGGTGTTTTTGCCGACTATGTGACCCTGCCGCAAAGCAATCTGCTGGCCGTGCCGGACGCCGTGTCGGACGAAGCGGCCGTTTTTACCGAACCATTGGCTGCTGCCCTGCGCATTCGGGAACAGGTGCAGGTACGGCCGTCGGCGCGCACGGCCGTACTCGGTCCGGGTCGCCTGGGGCTGTTGGTGGGGCAGGTATTGGCGCTGGCTGGCGGCGACGTGGTGATGCTTGGGCGCAGTCGGCATTCGTTGGAACGGCCGTTGGCTTTGGGCCTGGCCGCCGGCCTGGCAGATGAGTTCGCTGATCACAGTTTTGACTTTGTGGTGGAGGTGACGGGCAATGAGGCGGGGTTGGCGACGGCGCTGAGAGTGGTACGGCCGTTGGGCACAATCATCCTCAAAAGCACTTTCGTCGGTCGGCCGGCCGTCCATTGGAACGACGTAGTGGTTAATGAAATAACCCTCGTCGGCTCGCGCTGCGGCCCTTTTGCCCCGGCGCTGCGTCTGCTGGAGCAGGGCAAAATCAACGTGCAAGCCCTGGTGGAGGCAGAATACCCACTGCGGCAGGGACTTGTGGCTTTTGCCCATGCCGGCCAGCCAGCGGTGCGGAAGGTGCTGCTGCGGCCGTGATAACCGTCAACAGTTCATTGCGCCGGAGACGGCCGTCTCCCCCTCCACAATCCCAAATCGGGTGGGAAACGGCCGTATCCAACTAACCAACCAATCAGCTTCTATTCCGCGTCGCCACGTCAAAAATAACGGCAGCTGCCAGCACCGCGCCGCGCACCATATACTGGTAAGAAATGCCAATGCTCATCAAATTCATGCCGCTCGTCAGCGAAGCCATGGCAATGGCGGCTCCCGCTCTTAAAAGGCCCTGGACGTAAATGTCGTCGTCGTAGGCGCTGACAATGAGAATGCGCAGATGGGGATATTGGGTGCGGATGTGGTGGATTTCGGCCAGGGGTTCAAAACCGGGCATGTTGATGTCCATGATGAGCAAATCGGCCGGCTGCCCGGCCAGCGCCTGCATCAATTCCACCCCGTTGCCCACCTCGGCAATGATGGCTAGATTGTCCAGGTCTTGCAGCGCGTTGCGGATGCCAGCACGGACCAGGTCGTGGTCATCGGCCAGAATAATGCGGGTGGCTTGTTCAGTCATGGTTTGGTCATGCTGGGTGTGAGTGGAAGAATTTGTCGGCGGTCATCCGCGGCAAAGTTTCCAGACGACCTGATTGGGGCGGGGCTGTGGTCATTTCACACCGTCCTGCGCCAAAACTTAGAGGCGCGCAAGGCTGCCAGCCAAACGATATTGCAGCATAGAATTGGCAACGGCCGTTGCCACACCCCCGCCGCCTACATCACAATATTCACCAACCGCCCCTTCACCACAATCACCTGACGCGGCGATTTCCCCTCCAGGTAACGCTGCACATTCTCCGCCGCCAGCGCCGCCACCTTGATTTCCTCGTCGGGCGTCCCGGCGGGAACCGTCACCCGGTCGCGCACTTTGCCGTTCACCTGCACCGCGATGGTTATCTCTTCTTCTCTGGCGATGTCCTCGTCCCAAATGGGCCAGGGCTGTTGGTGGATGCTGTATGCCCCGCCGCGCTGCGCCCACAGCTCTTCGGTGATGTGCGGCGCAATGGGGGCCAGCAGCAGCAGCAGATTCTCGATGGCTTCGTTCCAGGCAACGGCCGTCACATGTTGGTGGCGTTGGGCTTCACCCAACAGATTGCGCAGTTCCATCAGGGCGGCAACGGCCGTGTTGAACGAAAAGCTCGCCATATCCTGTGTCACCTTGCGGATGGTCTGGTGGGTCTTGCGGCGCAGCCCCTTGGCTGCCGCCTCATCCACCTGGCCCGCCTGATAGGCGTGTATGCCCACCGACCACACATCATTCAATAAACGCTGCGGGCCGCGAATGCCATCGTAATTCCAGGGGCCGCCCTGGTCCCATTTGGTGAAGAACATCAAATAGGCGCGCACCGTATCCGCGCCATATTTTTGCACCAGATTGTCCGGGGCCACCACATTGCCGCGCGACTTCGACATCTTCTCGTTGTCTTCGCCCAGCACCATGCCCTGATTGTGCAGCGCCAGCATCGGCTCATCGAAGGCCACCAGCCCCATCTCGCGCATCGCCTTGGTGAAAAAACGGGTGTAGATCAGGTGCATGGTGGCGTGTTCAATGCCGCCGGTGTATTGGTCCACCGGCAGCCAATACGCTCCTTCGTCCGGGTCAAATGGTCCGTCGTCATAATCGGGACTCAGATAACGGTATTGATACCACGAGGAACACATAAAGGTGTCCATGGTATCCGTCTCGCGCAGGGCCGGTCCGCCACAGGTGGGGCAGGTGGTATGGATGAACGACTCGTGGAATTTCAGCGGGCTTTCGCCGGTGGGCATAAACTCAACGTCTTCCGGCAGCATCACTGGCAGTTCTTCGTCGGGCACGGGCACAGCGCCGCAGTTGGCGCAGTAGACCACCGGGATGGGCGCGCCCCAATAGCGCTGGCGGCTGATCAGCCAGTCACGCAGGCGGTAGTTGATGGCTTCGTCGCCGGCGTTGTGGGCCGTCAGCCAATCAATGGCGGCGGCGATGGAGGGATTTTTGCGACCTTTGTCATCGGTAACGGCCGTGCCATTAATTGCCGCACTGTTCACCATCACACCGGGGCCGATATAAGCGGCCGTCATCTCGTCGGCATTCAATTCGCCTGTCTCCGGGGCAATCACCGGGATGATGGGCAGGCCAAAGGTACGCGCAAACTCAAAGTCGCGCTGGTCGTGGGCCGGCACAGCCATAATCGCGCCAAAGCCATAGCCCATCAACACATAATCGGCCACCCAAATGGGGATGCGCTGCTCGTTGACCGGGTTGACGGCATACGCACCGGTGAAGACGCCGGTCTTGTCCCGGTCGGCCGCTTCGCGGTCTATATCTGTCAGGCGCTGCGCCTGTTCGCGGTAGGCGCGCACGGCGGCGGCCTGTGTTGGCGCGGTGATTTTATCCACCAGGGGATGCTCCGGGGCCATCACCATGAAGGTTGCCCCCCACAAAGTGTCCGGCCGGGTGGTGAAGATGGGCATCTCGTCACCAAATTCCGTCTTGAAGACGACGTTGGCCCCTTCAGAACGGCCGATCCAGTTGGTTTGCATCACCTTCACCCGCTCCGGCCACTCTATGCCGCTGAAGTCCAACAACTCTTCGGCGTAATCGGTGGTCTTAAAGAACCACTGCTCTAGCTCTTTTTTAATGACCGGTGTACCGCACCGCTCGCAGTGGCGGTCGTCGCCCCACACCTGTTCGCGGGCCAGGGTGGTATTGCAGTGGGGACAAAAATCTACGGCTGCTTTTTCGCGGTAAGCCAGCCCCAACTCAATGAGCTTTTTGAAGAACCACTGGGTCCATTTGTAATATTTAGGGTCGGCGGAGACCGCTTCGCGCTCCCAGTCGAACATGGCCCCCATGCTGCGCAGTTGGCCGCGCATCCGCTCGATGTTGGCGTAAGTCCATTTTTGCGGATGGACGTTGTTTTTGATGGCGGCGTTTTCGGCCGGCAGGCCGAAGGCGTCGAAGCCCATCGGGAACAGCACGTTGTACCCCTTCATGCGCATGAAACGGGCGCGGGCGTCGCTGGGCGTCATGGCATACCAGTGGCCGATGTGCAAATCGCCCGATGGATAAGGCAGCATGGTCAGGGCGTAATGCTTTGGTTTGCTTTTGTCCACCACCTGCCGGTACAGGCCCGTCTCTTGCCACTTTGCCTGCCATTTGGGTTCCAATTCTTGCGGGTTGTAGCTGCTCATTGCCTCTCCTGAGAATTTTGGATTTTGGATTTCCACACGCCGAAATTCCAAATAAAAAGCTCCTTTTTCGTTCAGAGACGAAAAGGAGCTTCCGCGGTACCACTCTGATTGATGGAAAATTAAATGGACCTGAAGGGGTTCGAACCCTTGACCTCCACAATGCCATTGTGGCGCTCTCCCAATTGAGCTACAGGCCCTAAATGATTTACAATTTGCGATTTCGGATTTACGATTGAGGATTTTACCCATAATTCCTAAATCGTCAATTCAGAAAACCGCAAATGGATTATCCATCCACTCTAGCACGTAACGGGTGCGACTCGGCAGGGGCTAATGTGCGTATTCGGTAATCCGTAGTAGTGTCCAGAAGCCAGTATTCAGTATTCAGTTTTCAGTGCGCGTTTTCCAGCGTTAACGCCGACTGAAAACTGGTCACTGGTCACTGGTAACTACTGCTTTCTTTCACCCCAGCAGCTCCCAGGCGAGTTCGGCGATTTGTTTGTTGCGCTTTCAGCCGGTGGCGCAACTCTCTACCGTTCACAATTGGCAATTGACCATTCACAACTGCCTATTTCTCCACGCTTACTACTCCTGTTCACAGCTTTTGTGTATGTGGTTGTCAAGAAAAACCGGGTTTGTTGCTAAAACCCGGTTTAATGGACCTGAAGGGATTCGAACCCTTGGCCTCTACAGTGCGATTGTAGCGCTCTCCCAGCTGAGCTACAGGCCCTTAGGCGAGCGGTATGTTAGCCCAGGCTGGGCGAGTTGTCAAGCGGTGATTGCCTTGTAGAGTGGCGGAATACGGCCGTTTCCATCCAGTTCTTATGGCGTAGGCGAAGGGGCAATGGTGGCGGGGGGCACGGCCGTTTCCCTCGCCTCAGGCAGGCCAATCAGGTCGGCCCACAAAGCGTCTAGCGTGGCAAATATGGCGTTGTCCGGCAGGGTCGTCCATTGACCATCCAGCAAGCCCGTTGGCCCACGCACCACCAACACCGTTTGTGGCGATGTGGCCGTCTGGCTGGTATTGAAGGTGCGCAAGCCGGGTTGCAGCAGGTTGCTTTTCACCAGTGTGGTCGTCAGGCTGATGGGGGATGTGGCCGTTAGTGTGCCGGTGAAGACGACCCCGGCCGTGTCCACGCCAATCAAAGCGCCATCGGCCAACAGCGTCAGCCTGGCGCCATCGGCGCGGCGGTATTGCACCAGGGCGTCCAGCGGGAAGAGGCGGTCCGGTTGGGGCAGGGCGCTGGGTTCTATTTTGGCCGCCAACCGCTCGTCCAACCACAGATACAAGGGCAGCAGTGTGTCTGGCAAGGCCAGTTCCGGGCAGGTGATCAACCCCTGCCAGGTTGTTTCGCCATAGGTTACGGCCAGTGTCTCCAATGGGCTGCCCAAACATTCGACGGTGTATTCACTTTGCCAACCGGCCGGCGATTGGTCGGTTAATCGCTCTAGTGGCAGGATGGGTGGGTTTTCCGGGGTGGGCGGGCTGATTTGCGGTTCGGTTGCCAGCCAGGTCCAGACACGGCCGTCACTTGTCAGGGCAATGGAATGGGTCGGGGCATAGGGCGAGGCCGAGCGGCGCAGTCCGACGATGGTATCGGGCGGGAAGTGGGGGCCTAAAGCGGCCGTCAGGTAGTTTTCAATGCTTGCCAAAAGGACGGAGTCTTGCAGCCAGCCTGCGCCGCTGAGTCCCTGGTTGGGCAGGCTGTATTCGACATAAACACAGGTATCGCAGCCTTCGGGCAGCGGCGCCAGGTCCATTTGCGGCAGGGCGCTGTTTAGCTCTAGCATGATGCCCGCCTGGTTGGTACGTTTGCGCGCTGCGCCAGTTGCCTCGTCCACGGTGATAATTTCGGCGGCGATGCTGCCCTGGAGCCGCCGGTCCAGGCCCAGGGCGGGGATCTGGTAGCGCAGTTCAACGGCCGTATCGCCAAAGGGGATGGGGGTATTGGGTACGGCCGTTGGCCGGGCCGGCGGCGGGGTAATGGTTGGCAGCGGACCGGCGGTGGGCTGCGGCGTAAAGGTAGGTTGCAGCGTCACAGGTGGACGCGGCAACAGCGCGCCCACCGCTTGTTCATTGGCATCCGGCGTAGCTGAATTGGCGCAGCCACTCAGCAGACCGGCGGCCAGCAGGAGCGCCAACCAGAATAACATACCGGGTTGTCTACGCATGGATTTCATCATCGGGAAACCTGACAAAAATCATTGAGTCGCGCAGTTCATGGGTGATGTGATTGCGCCGTTCGTGGCGCAGGGTGGCTTCGTGGACAAAGTTGGCGCGGCGGGCGACGGCGATGCTGCGGCTGTTCAGGGCGTCGCAGCGGATTTCTACCCGTTTGGCGCCAAGGGTGTGGACGGCAAAATGGTAGACGGCCGTTACCGCTTCCGCAACATATCCCTGGCCGGTGTATGGTGTACTCAGCCAGTAGCCAATCTCAAATTTGGGCACGTCCCAATCAATGCGGTGCAGCCCGCTGCCGCCGATGATGGTGTTGGTCCCTTTCAACAGCAGCATCAGCCACAGGTCTTCGCGGGTCAAAAAGCGGGCGTAACCGCGCCGGACATTGGCCTCGCTAGCCTCAAGGGTCGGTTCTTCCATTGCCCAGGGCATCCACGGCCGTAATTCCGGCAAGGATTCACGCACGGCCGCGTTCAAAGATGGCCCGTCTCCAGGCAAAGGGCAGCGGATCAGCAGTCGCTCTGTCTCAAATTCATGGGGGAAGTCGCGTAAAACAGGTTCCATACCGGCAATTGTCCCCTAAATTGTCACCGCCGCCAATGATGAATACGGCCGTGGGGTAGAAGCGTATAATCATTCGCCCCACCTCATAAAGTCGCAAAGACCCCTTAAGCGAAATGGACAGTTTACGTCGTTAAACTTTGGCGCTGTGGCGGTGCGTCAATGCCATGTCGTCATGTATACCCTGGCAGGGAGCGTCATTAAGCGGTTGAAAATGTCTGATTTCCCACTGTTCGCCAAAAAAGAGCCGGTGATGGTTGTGATTCTATGCACGCCACCGCTGTTTTTTCTGCTGCTCATCTTACTGCCGGCGCTCGATTCATTTCTCTGGATCAACATGCAGTTTGACCGGTATATCCATTATTACCTGACGGCTTTTTCTGGATTTGTCGCGTTAAACATCGCCCTTTATTCTAGCGGCGTTTTTGGGCAGCGCATACGGGCGCGGATGCAGTTTATCACCCTGGCGTTCAGCCTGATGGCCGGGCTGCTGCTGTTGAGTGGGTTGGCGACGCCGGGTGTGTTGTTTGCCGAAGCGGATGTTCAGGTTTCTCTCTGGTCTTTGTATCTCAGTTTACCGGTGGGGGCGCTGTTTTTTACGCTGGCGGCCATTCGTTGGTCGCCCCAGGCTGAGGCATGGCTGGCGCGCTGGCGATGGTGGTTGGTGACGGCCGTTTTTTTGTTGTTTGGCGGGTATGTCTGGCTGATTACGGCCGTTCCCCTTTCCTTCCTTTTCAACCTCCGCCTGGCTCGCATGGCCGGTTTGCTGCTGGCTGGTGTCACCATCGCCCTTTATCTCTGGTCGGCAGCGCGTATCCGGGTAGATTTTGACGCCCGGTACACCTTTAGCCAACGGCTTGCCCTGACGCTGGCGCTGCTGGCCGAAGCCCAATTCTTCCTGTGGATCGGCCGGTCGGAGGCATTGAGCAGGCTGTTTTTTTACCCGGTTACGCTGTTGGCGCTTTTGGTGGCCGTGTGGGCCATTTTGTCTACGCTCAGAGATACAGAAGATTTGCAGGTTTCCCGTTATTTTGCCGCGGCCGGCAGTGTTTTGATCGTCGGTTTTTCCCTGTTAAGCGCAGAATTTATCATTCGGGTGTTTGATCTGGAATCACACCGCCCGGTTGTCTTGTTTATGCTGCTGATGCAGGGCGTGTTGGGCTTTTTCATTCTTTATATTATTGTCGCCCATTTGGACCGGTTGGTGCATTGGCGTACAGATGAACTACAGCGCGAACAGCGGCTGCGCGCCGAATTGACACAAATGGTCATTCATGATCTGAAAAGCCCGCTGACGGTGATTCGCAGTGGCATTGGCATGTTGTCTAAAGGGCATTTGGGCGCAATAACGGCGCGGCAGCAGCAAGTTTTGGTACGAGCCGATGAATCCAGCCAGCGTATTTTGCAGTTGATAGATAATTTGCTGGACGTGGAACGTTTGGAGGCTGGCGCGCTGCCGCTAAAACTGCGCCACATCGAGAGTACAGATTGGCTGTGCAACGCCCTGACCCATTGGGAGGTTGTTTCCGAAGCTCAGGGTAAAAATTTGCGCATCACCATCCCGGAGGACCTGCCGGCGCTGCGCGGTGACCGCGAATTATTGCAGCGGGTTCTGAACAATCTGCTGACCAATGCGCTCAATTATGCGACGTCGGTCGGCGTTGTGGAAGTCCGGGCCTACCCCGCAGAGAAGCAGCTTGTGGTGGAGGTAATTGATGATGGGCCAGGCGTGGCGGATGCCGATAAGTTGCGTATTTTTGATAAGTTTGCCCAGGTTGATGGCACGCAGCGGCGCGGGACAGGCTTGGGGCTGACGTTTTGCAAGATGGTGGTGGAAGCCCATCAGGGCGGGCTGGCGGTGTCTGATAATCCAGACGGCGGCGCGATTTTCCGGCTGGCACTGCCCATTTGCGTGAATGGTACGGCAGAGGCGCTGGCCGACGAAACCACAATTAATTTCTGAGCTTTTGTGGTTGAACGGAAGATTGGACAAATCTCAGAAGATTTGTCCAATCTAAACGTGTAAATTATTCAGATCTCGTTCCTCAGCGACCGACGATGGGCAGGTAGGCGTGCTGGTCCAGGATGGGCGCGACTACGGTAACGGCCGTTCCCCCGCTTACATTCCCCGCACGGTCTCGCCCCAAAATCTGAAACGTGTAGGTGTGCCCCATTTGCAGCGGATAGACCCCAGACACGGCCGTTGTGCCCATCAGCCAGGTTGCCGGTAAACTGCCATCTTTGATCACAAACACATCATAATTCGCCATGCCGCTGCCCCAATCTTGCCCAAACCAGCTCACCTCAACCGCAACAGCCGCTGTTGGCGGCGCGTAGGCCATCACCTCCGGTGGCAGGGTGTCGGCCTCAATCAGCAGATACGGCCGTCCGCCGATGGGGTTGATGGGTTGGTCGGTGGGTGTGTTGGTGTTGCTGGCCGCCGGCAGCGTGATGGTAAAAACGCTGTTGGTGGCGGTGATCGTCTCCGTCAGGCCGTCTGGGTGGACCAGCAGGCCGGTCTGGGCGCTGTTGGTGGTGGTAATGACCGCCGTTTCGCTAACGGCCGTCAGCGCCCACAACCCCACAATACGCGCCTGCGTATCCGGCCGGTAAAAGGCCACCCATTCTTGCCCGCCCCCCGGCCGCAGCCGCCACAAAGCCTCGACATTGCGAAAATGGGTCGTCAGCGCCTGGAAAGCGGCCAGGCCAGGCCGGGCGATGCCCGGTTGTGGGTGGTGGGAATAACAGGCGTCGCCGGGCAAATTGGAGAAAAACCCAAAAGCGTCACCGGCATAATTGGGTGGTGGCGGTCCCGCGGCGCACTGCTCCGGCGGGAAATAGTCAGGATCAATCGCCACGTTACCACAGTCGTCGTAAAGCTGGAAGAAAAAAAAGTTGTCCGCCCCGGCGTAGGTGGCATACAACGCGCTCTGGATGATAAAGGCGGATTGTTCGTTCATGGTGGCGCGGAAAGGGCTTGTTGGGTCGCAGACCGGGCCGGGATAATCATCCCAAACCGGCACGCCGGTCTCGTTTAGCCAGATGGCTTTATCCAGATCGCGGGCGGCCAGACGGCGTTCGGCAATGTAGACGGCGCGCCAGGAGCGGTAGGCGTAGCTGTAGTTGTGCAGCGCCAGCACGTCGTGGTAGTAGCCGTGCTGCGCGGCGGCCGGGTCCTGGTCGAAGACGTTCAGGACGGCGCTGAGAAAGGGGATGTCGCTGGGGTCATAAACGACGGCCAGCCCGCCGAAAATAATCTGGGCGGCAGGGTCGTTGTTTTTGGCGGCCAGATAGCCAACCTTTAGCAGGCGGGCATAATCGGCGGCGGAGCCGTCCCAAAAATGGAGCAGGTCGGGTTCGTTCCACATTTCCCAGTGGGTCACGCCGACGCCGGCCGCCCAACCTTGCTGTTGGGCGATGAGGCCGCCTGGTTTGTAGCGAGCAACGACCGTATCTACAAAACGCGCCCACACGTTGGCCGGGTTGATGCTTTTGCCGGGGCCGGGGGTGTCGCTGCCATCGCTAAAGATGGGGGTATACAAGCCCAGCGGTACACCGGTATTGGGCGCGTTCAGGGCAAAGGGAGAGGTGGGCTGCTGCGGCGATCCGGCGGCGGTGGAACCGCCACCTTGTTGGTCGGTGCGGTAGAAACCGGGCGTGCCCAGCAAAATGGCGTTTAGTTTCAGGCCGTGGGCGATGTCGGCGCTGACGGCCGTATCCTGATAAGCCCAGGCAAACATGCCGGGCTGCTGCTCAATGTCGTGCCAATACATCGGCCAGCGGTTCCAACTGGCGCCTGTGGCCAGGCCGTTCTGATAGCGCTGCTCGCTGACCGGTTGGGCCGCCGGATAGCTGATATGGTTGACGCCGTAGGCAGGCAAGGTGTCGGTAATAGCAATGGCGGCCACGGCGTTGGCCGCTACGGCGTTGGCCGCCAACGCCGTGGTTTGAGCGGCGGCCGTGAATCCGCGCGCCGGGTCCAGCGGTCCGGCGGCCGAATCCAGCCAATATACCGTCAACGAGATGCACATCAGCAGGGCCAGCAGAAACGGCCGTGCCACTAACCAGATGTTTCGCGGCGCGTTGGTGAATTGAGAAGGGGTTTCCATGAGGCTAAGTTTAGCCTAGAATGGGGTTGGTGTCATCGGTCAAACGTCAGATGGATAATGGTTGACGGCCGTCGCTGCCGCTGTTACAGTTTCGCCCATGAACCAATACGAAGCCTTTATTTTTGATATGGATGGTACGCTGATTGACAACATGCCGTACCACATCCGAGCCTGGCTGTCGCTGTTTGCTCAATTGGGCCTGGAAATGACCGAAGCGGAGTTTCATCACCGGTTAAGCGGCAAGACCAATGCCGAAACGGTGCGTGAAATGTTGGGGACCGACGCGCCGACGGCGGAAATAGCGCGGCTCACCAAGCAGAAAGAGCTGCATTATCGGGCGATTTATGCGCCACAGCTACGGCCGGTGGCCGGGCTGCTGGCCTTTTTGCAGCGCAGTCGGGACGCGGGGTTGAAAACGGCCGTTGCCACTTCCGCCGGGCCGGACAACATCACGTTTATCCTGGAAAGGTTGGGATTGATGGAGACGTTTACGGCCGTTGTTGGCGCCCACGACGTGCAAAACGGCAAACCCCATCCCGACATCTTCCTGACAGCGGCGCAGCGGCTCCGGGTTGACCCGGCTGCTTGTCTGGTGTTTGAAGATTCCCACGCCGGCATCGAAGCCGCCCGCCGCGCCGGCATGGATGTGGTGGTTATCACCACCGGTCTGACAGACCAGGAAGCCCGCGCGTATCCCCACGTCATCCACAGCGCCGCCAATTATGAAATGCTGCCACCCGGCTGGCTGAACGGCCGTAAGGCGATTCAGCACGCCGACGCGGCGATAAGTGAAACAGATCGGCCAATGGCCAGGGCCTGAGCGCAAGATGAGGGTTCCTGCCGTCTGATACCCCGATTTGTTAGAATCCGATTCGTTACCATTCCATAGTTCATCAAACAAAATTGGAGAGTATACGATGAAAATTGCACTTTTCGGCGGCAGCCGCGGCGTGGGGCGTCGGGCGATGGAACAGGCGTTGACGCTGGGCCACGAAGTCCGGGCGCTGCTGCGCCAGCCCGACGGATTCGACTTCACCCACCCTGGTCTTACCATCATCCAGGGCAATGTATTACAGCCCGACGACGTGGCCGCTTGTCTGGCGGGAACCGACGCGGTGGTATGCAGCCTGGGGGGCACGTCCAACAATCCGGGCAATGTGGTCTCAACCGGAACCGGCAACATCATTGCCGCGATGCAGGCCAGCGGCCTGAAGCGGCTGGTGGTGGTCAGCTCCATCGGCGTGGGCGACAGCAAAGATCAGGTTCCTTTGGCATTCAAAATGCTGATGAAAACGGTGCTCAAAGCGGCGATGGAGGAAAAAGAGAAGCAAGAGGACCTGGTGCGCGCCAGCGGGTTAGATTGGGTGATTGTGCGGCCGGGTGGCCTGACCGATGGTCCGCTTACGGGCAGCTATGCCGCCGGCACGGAAAAAACGATTAAGGCGGGGCAAGTGTCTCGCGCTGATGTGGCCGATTTCGTGCTGAAGCAGTTGACCGACGACACCTTTTTGCATCAGGCTCCGGCCATTTCCTAATAGCAATGAGGCTGGAGACGCTAACGTTTCCAGCCTCATTGTTTTTACTCGCAAAAGCGCAGGCCGCTGACCAGAACGCGCAGCCCTTCGCTGATTCGCTCGATAGAAAACCCCCGTACCTGGCGCTGAAATTGAAAAATGTCTGCTGTTACCGGGGCTAAAATGGCGTCGGACAGGTAGGCTACGTCCAAAGCCTCAGGGATTTCGCCGGCTTTCACGGCCGTTTGCAGCAGCCCATTCACCGTCATGTATTGCCAGAAGTGGGGCAGCTCGGTGTGGTGATCCTCTTGAATCAGCCCGGCTCGCTGCACTTCGCTCAGCAGCGGCGCGTGGATTTCCGTAAAGCGCACCAAAGCGTCCAGGAAAAACTCAAGTTGGGTCATGTAGGGTACACTGCCGGCCGTCATTTGGCGGAACTGGCTGAGCATCTGGTTTTGGAAAGCCGACATCTGTTCATCCATCAGCCCCAGGCATAATTCCGCTTTGCTGGCGAAGCGGCGGTACAGCGTGCCTTTGCCCACGCCGGCCGCCTGGGCAATGTCGGCCATGTTGACGGCGGGTACGCCACGCTCGGCGAAAAGCGCTTCGGCCGTCTGCAGAATGAGGAGGCGGTTGGCCGCTGCGTCGCGCCGTTCTGTTCTCTGTCCGTCGTCAATTTGATCTAAAAGGATGTTGTCTGAAAACGGATCGTTTGTTGGGCGTAAGTTCATCTAAATTTCCTGCTTATAGGTGATTTCGCGGATTTGGTGTCAACAAATCCTTGACAAGTGGACTCTAGTCCGGTATTATTCTAACAGAAATACGGACTGTAGTCCATTTATTGACAGACGGACAGAGAAATTACCAATACGAGGAGATTATAACAAATGAACTGGCAAATTGATTACTCACATTCATATATCTATTTTACGGCGCGGCACATGATGATTTCGAAGGTACGCGGCCGTTTTGAAAAATGGGAAGGCAGTGTGGCTTTTGATGAAAACAATTTGGAGGCTACGGCCGTCTCCGTCACCGTAGACCTTGCCAGCCTCAACACCCGCGATGAACGGCGCGACGGCCACCTGGTTTCGCCAGATTTCTTTAACGTCGCCGAGTTCCCGCACATGACCTTCCAAAGCACTCGTGTCGAGAAAATTGACGATAAGACGGGTAAACTGTATGGCGACCTGACGATTCGCGGCATCACCAAACCGGTGGTATTGGACGTGGAATACGCCGGCCAGGCCAAAAGCCCGTGGGGAGCCGTCAGCAGCGGCTTTTCCGCTTCGGGCAGCATCAACCGCACAGATTGGGACCTGACCTGGAACCAGGCATTGGAAACCGGCGGCATGTTGGTCGGCGAAAAAATCAATATCGAGATTGAACTGGAACTGGTGCAGCAGCCGGAAGCCGTAGCGGCCTAAGCAATTTGGGTCTCTGATGAATTCTGTGGTTGCCCCCTCCCTAGCCCTCCCCCTCTGGGGGAGGGAACCGGCTCCCTCTCCCTTTGGGAGAGGGTTGGGGAGAGGGGTTTGTCACAGGAAAGCTCAGACAACCAGTATTCTTACAACAGACCTCACAGGCCGCGAAGACCTGTCAGGTCTATAATACCCATCCCTATGACCCACCAACTCCCCTCCACCGCTCATATGGGCCGCGTCGCTCTAACCGTAGCCGACTTGTCCCGTTCGCTGGCTTATTACCAGGAGCAAATTGGGCTGCAACTGCTGGCGCGCGAAGGGGAAACGGCCGTACTAGGCGCATCCCAACGCCCGCTGCTGGTTTTACAGGGCCAACCCGGCGCACAGCCGACCCGCCAAAACAGTGGCCTCTACCACTTTGCCCTGCTGCTGCCGTCGCGGCTGGCCCTGGCGCAAACCCTCTACCATTTCATTCAATCCCAAACGGCCATCGGCGGCGCGTCTGATCATGGCGTCAGCGAGGCGTTGTACCTGACCGACCCTGACGGGCACGGTATTGAGATTTACCATGACCGGCCGCGCGCTGAGTGGCCGATGGCTAACGGCCGTTTGGCGATGACCACCGAGCCATTCGACGTGGATGGGGTATTGGGCGAACTGTCGGCGGATACGGCCGTCTGGTCTGGTTTGCCCGCCAACACACTGATGGGCCATATTCACCTGCATGTCAGCCAGCTTCGGCCGGCGGTTGATTTTTATACTACCATTCTGGGCTTTGACCTGGTGATGTATCATGGCGGTACGGCCGCTTTTGTCGCCGCGGGTGGCTATCACCACCACCTGGGGTTGAACACCTGGGCCGGCGTTGGCGCGCCCCCGCCCACACCAGACAAGGCCCGGTTGCTGTGGTATGAAATACTCTTGTCGGATGAAACGGCCGTAGATGCCCTGGCTGGACGATTAACAGCCGCGGGTATGGGTTATGACTGGAACGGCCGTGTCCTCCACCTGCAAGACCCCTCCGCCAACCACCTCCGCATCCACGCCGGCTAAACGACGAACCCTCCCCAAAGCGTTTTACACTTTGCGATTTTGCCAATATACTTATATCGCTCTGCGTTTGACCGCACTTAATTCCCAAAACCAGCCAGGGCACTCACCCAACAAAACAATCTAAAGCAAACGTGAGGAGGACGACGCAATGGCAGACGATAAACAGATGGTTGGCGAAGTCTACTATCCGGCTCCAGAAGTGGTGGCCCAGGCACATATCCGCGACTATGATAAAGTTCACGCGGAAGCCTCCGCCGATCTGTCCAAATTTTGGGGCAAGATCGCGGCCGAAAACTTTGAATGGTATCAGCCCTGGGAAAGGACGCTGGATGACGACAACGCTCCCTTTTACAAATGGTACAAGGGCGCAAAAGTGAATATCATCCATAATGCGCTAGACCGGCACATGCGCACGGCCGTGCGCAACAAAGCCGCCCTTATCTTTGAAGGGGAAGCAGGTGATACGCGCGTTTACACCTACCAGCAGCTAAACTACGAAGTGTGTAAATTTGCCAGCGTCCTGCGATCCATGGGGGTTCACAAAGGCGATTGCGTTACCATTTACATGGGCCGCATCCCCGAATTGGTGATCGCTATGTTGGCCTGCGCCAAAGTTGGGGCCATGCACTCCGTGGTTTATGGCGGCTTCTCCACCGAAGCCTTGCACGAACGCATAGACGACAGCCGCTCTAAAGTCCTCATCACCTGCGATGGCGCCTGGCTGCGTGGTACCATTATCGAGCTGAAGAAAATCGCCAACGAAGCGGCTGAACGCTCGGAAATGGTGCAATCTATTATTTGCGTTAAGCGGACGGGAACGGCCGTAGACATGGTAGATGGGCGCGATTACTGGTATCACGACCTTATGGCCCTGGCGATTGCCGACCCCCACGCAGCCACCGAAGTTATGGATGCCGAAGACCCCCTTTTCATCTTATACACCTCTGGCACCACCGGCAAACCCAAAGCCATTTTGCACACACACGGCGGCTACATGGTCTGGACCGCCACCACTCTAAAGTGGGTGTTCGACATCAAGCCAGAAGATGTGTGGTGGTGCGCCGCCGATCCCGGCTGGATTACCGGCCACAGTTACATTGTCTACGCACCACTCATTTTAGGGACCACCAGTCTCATGTACGAAGGTGCGCCCACCCATCCATACCCGGACCGCTGGTGGTCGCTGGTTGCCAAATATGGCGTCACCATTCTCTACACCGCGCCCACCGCCATCCGCGGCCTCATGCGCTTTGGCGAAAGCTGGCCCGAAAAGCACGACTTGTCTTCCCTGCGCCTGCTTGGCACCGTCGGCGAACCCATCAACCCCGAAGCGTGGCGCTGGTATTACCGCGTCATCGGCAAAGAAAAATGCCCGGTCATGGACACCTGGTGGCAAACGGAAACGGGCGGTTTTATGATTACGCCCATGCCCTGCATCCCCCTGAAGCCCGGTTCGGCCACACTGCCATTCCCTGGCGTGGTCGTGGACGTGGTGGATGATGATGGCAACCCGGTTGCCGCCAATGAGGAGGGTTTCCTGGTGGTCAAGTCCCCCTGGCCGGGTATGCTGCGCACCATTTTGGGCGACCCCGACCGTTATGTCCACCAGTATTGGAGCCGTTTTGCCGAGCAGGGCTGGTATATGCCCGGCGACAGCGCCCGCAAAGACGAGGATGGTTATATTTGGGTCATTGGCCGGGTAGACGACGTGATCAAAGTGTCGGGTTATCGCCTGGGGACGGCCGAAATTGAAAGCGCCCTGGTCAGCCATTCGGCGGTGGCCGAAGCGGCCGTGATTGGCGTACCCGATGAACTGCGCGGCAACATTATCAAGGCATACTGCATTTTGCGGCAGGGTTGGGAAGGCAGCGAAAAACTGGAACAAATGCTCAAAGAGCATGTGTCCCACGAAATGGGACCAATTGCCAAGCCTTCGACAATTGACTTTGTAGATGGGCTGCCCAAAACACGCTCCGGCAAAATTATGCGGCGTATCTTAAAAGCGCGGGCTTTGAATCAGGACGTGGGGGATTTGTCTACGTTGTCGGATTAGCGGGCTGTAGTGGCCGACTTGCCAGGTTTATGGTCCCCGGCGCTTCCATAAGCGCCGGGGACCTTTTGTTTTATTTATGAATTAGCGGAGCGCCACCAGCGTGAATAGTTTTTGCGCAGTTCGTCACGCGAGGGGAGGGGGAAGTAGGCCAACTCTTGCCTGTTGCCCAGGTAAACCCCGTTATTGATCATGCGGTAGGGATATTCAACGGTGTGGGTGCGGTCAATCATTTTGGTGTGGATGGTTTTGGTTTTTAGTTCTAACAAACCTTCACGCAGTTGATGCATGTAATCGTAAGGCAGGTCGCCCACGGAGCCGTTTTCCGGGTCTCTGGCCAGGTCGCCCAGGCGCAAATCTACAAAGCAGACGGCCGGTAAATGAACCAGGCTTGTGGCGTCTTGGGTAAGGAACTGGTGCAGCGCCACCGGGTTGAGGGTACTGACCACCAACGGCGAAACGGGCGCGATTTCCTGGTACATATACAGCCCTGTTTTATCTTGGGGGTAAGTGTTGCTGCGCTGCAAGGCGATGGTTTCGCCGAATCTTGTTACCAGATAGAGGGTATTGATATTGGTCAGGGGAATGTGTTCCAAGACACGGTAGGTGGAAATATAGACGGATTTTTTCGGACGGCCGTCATCATGCGGCACACAACGGGCAATCCCTTCCTCTATACGGAAGAAATCGTGACGAAAGTCAGGGTCTAGTTCAATAAACATGGCCTGCCCGCGATTCTTCTTGCTGTAGCCTACGGTGTAGTAAACGCCGAACTCTTCCGGCGGGTACATTGAGGCGATGAGCGCCTCAGGGATCAGGGACAGGTAGAGATGTACAGTCATGGAAATTTCCGCTCCTTTTGCTTCTGGTGAGATGATGTTACCACCACACCTTAAATTATAACTATTTATCACAAGCCTACCACAATTGGAACCAGGGCTGGTGGAACCAGTGAGTTTTGTCATGCTTTTGCCAGTAAAGTGTCACCCGGTTTGACACGGTTTGTGCAATTCGTTACAATCTCCGCCCCGTACCATCCTGAATTCTGGGTCAAAATTCGTCACCCCAAATGGACAAATTTGCCCTATAAGTGCGGTTATTAACGGCACCAAAACCACAAAACCTTGCAGGAGGCGAAAGAATTATCCACATGGAACAAACAATGTTAATGGCGCAAGAGGCTGCTTCTGGTCGCGCAGCCTTACCCTGGCTGTGGTGGCTGGGCCCAATTGGCGCAATCATCGCGCTGGGTTACGCTTTTTATTTTTATCGCCAGGTGATGGGCTACAGTGAGGGTACCCCGCGCATGATCGAAATTGCCCAGGCAGTTCGTGAAGGCGCTATGGCTTATTTATCTCGCCAATATCGGGTTGTGGCGATTGTTTTTGGCGCTTTATTTCTAGTGTTTTTGCTCATGTCGTTTCTGAAGCTGCAAAATCCCATCGTGCCGTTTGCCTTTATCACCGGCGGCTTGTTCTCGGCGTTGTGTGGCTTTTTTGGTATGAAAACGGCGACCAATGCCTCGGCCCGCACTGCCCACGCTGCCAGCCAAAGTCTGAACAATGGCCTGCAAGTTGCTTTACGCGCCGGGGCTGTCATGGGTCTGGTGGTGGTCGGTTTTGCCCTGCTAGACATTACCGTTTGGTTTCTGATTTTGTATTATGGCTTCCCGGCCGTGCTGCCCAACAGTTTTGTTAGTGTGGCGGCCAACCCGCTGCCCACCATCACCGCGACGATGCTCAGTTTTGGCATGGGCGCGTCTACACAGGCGTTGTTTGCGCGGGTAGGCGGCGGCATCTTCACCAAGGCGGCCGATGTCGGCGCGGACCTGGTGGGCAAGGTGGAAGCCGGTATCCCTGAAGATGACCCACGTAACCCGGCGACCATCGCCGACAACGTGGGCGACAACGTGGGTGACGTGGCCGGCATGGGCGCGGACCTGTATGAATCTTACGCCGGGTCTATTTTGGCGACATCGGCGCTGGGGGTGGCGGCGGTGGCGACATCTGGGGCTGTGTTGGAAGGCTTAACCGTCATGGAGATGCAGCTTCGTTACCTGTCGGCGCCCATTGCGCTGGCGGCCGTGGGCGTTGTGTTGTCTATCATGGCGATCTATCTGGTACGGGCGGACGAAGGTGCGTCGCAGGTGGAGTTGATTGGCGCGTTGAGCCGGGGGCTGTATGGCAGTTCCATCGGTATCGCCGTTTTGGCCCTGCCGATTTTGTATGTTTTGGGGCTGCCGAATTGGTGGCAGGTGTGGACGGCCGTTATCATCGGCCTCATCGTCGGTATCATCGTGGGCAAAGCCACCGAGTATTACACCTCCCATGCCTTCAAACCCACCCGCCGCATCGCCGCCCAGGCCGAAACAAGCTCGGCCACCGCCTTGATTGAAGGTCTGGCGGTGGGCATGGAATCCAACGGCATCCCGGTCATCGCCATTGTTTTTGGCATTGCCGTCAGCTTCTACATTGTTGGCGGCAGCAGCAACATCCTCATGGGCCTTTATGGCGTGGGCATTGCCGCCGTTGGGATGCTTTCCACCCTCGGCTTCACCCTGGCCACAGACGCCTACGGCCCCATCGCCGACAACGCCGGTGGCAACGCCGAAATGTCTGACCTGGACCCCAAAGTCCGCGACCGTACAGATCAGCTAGACGCGGTGGGCAACACCACAGCCGCCATTGGCAAGGGGTTTGCCATTGGCTCGGCGGCCTTAACCTCCCTGGCGCTTCTGGCAGCCTATTTGGAAGAAATTCGCCTGGTGCTGACTGAACTGCGCCATATCGAAACGATAGAAATTGCCGGACGAACTGTGGCTGTAGCCACTATGACCATGGAAGATTTTATGGTCTACTACAATGTGACGCTGCTCAATCCGTCCGTGCTGATTGGCTTATTTCTCGGGTCGGCCACCGCCTTCTACTTCTCGGCCCTGACCATGCGTGCCGTAGGCCGGGCGGCCGGCGGCATGGTGGAAGAAGTTCGCCGCCAATTCCGTGAAGACCCTGGCATCCTGGCCGGTACGTCTCGCCCCGATTATGCCCGTTGTGTAGACATCAGTACCGTTTCTGCCCAGCGCGAAATGGTGCTGCCTTCGGTCATCGCCATTGCCGTGCCGGTTGTCGTGGGGATTTTATTTGGCGTGGCCGGCGTGTTAGGGCTGTTATCTGGTGGTCTGGCGGCCGGGTTTGCGCTGGCAATTATGATGGCTAACGCCGGTGGTTCCTGGGATAACGCCAAAAAATATATCGAGGAAGGGCATCATGGTGGCAAAGGGTCGCAGGCGCACAAAGCGGCCATCGTTGGCGATACTGTCGGCGATCCGTTTAAGGACACCTCTGGCCCCTCGTTGAATATTCTGATTAAATTGATGTCCATGGTCTCTGTTGTTTTTGCCGGTTTGGTGGTCGCTTTTGCCGGTGGCCAAGGTTTGCTTTATATGTTGGTGAATGGTGGCTAGACCACCACGTTAGACCAGACAGGTTTTCGCAAAGCTGTCTGGTCTTGTTGATTCAATGTGAAGAAAGGGTGCAGCACAATTGCTGCACCCTTTTTGTTTCAGGCGTATAATTGGCTGCCCGATGAATCATTGGTCGTATGGTTGAGACAAAACTCATAGACGAGGATGCTTGATGAGTACCTTGCTGGTTTACGCCCCGGCGTTATCCCATACCAAACCTTATCACCCGGAAAGTCACCACCGGTTAGCCACCACAATGACCTATCTGGAGAAGTATGGCGTTTTGCCAGACCTGACGCCATTGGAGCCGATGGCGGCTACCATAGAGCAGTTGATGCGTGTGCATACACCCAACCTTATCGAACAGATTCAGCAGACTTCCTGGCAGGGTGGCGGCTTGTTGGACCATGGCGATACCTACGCAACGGCCGATAGTTTTCGGCTGGCGCGGCTGGCGGTGGGTGGCTGCTGTGAAGCGGTGGATAAGATTATGACCGGGCAGGCGAAAAATGGCTTGGCGCTGGTGCGACCGCCTGGCCACCATGCCGGGTCGAATCAGGTGGGTGGCTTTTGTTTGTTGAACAATACGGCCGTTGCCGCCCGGCAGGCGCAAGAAGTGCATGGCGCGAAACGAGTGGCTATTGTTGATTTTGACGTTCATCACGGCAATGGGACACAGGAGATTTTTTATCTGGATGATTCGGTCTTGTTTGTCTCGACGCACCTGTTTGCGCCATTTTTTTATCCGGGCATTGGCTTGTCGCATGAGGTAGGCGCGGGGCATGGCTTTGGATTCACGCTGAATGTGCCGCTGCCTCCTTTTGTTGGCGATACTGGCTACTACCAGATTATGAAGGAATTGGTGCTGCCCAAAGTCTTCACCTTCCAACCGGATTTGATTCTGGTTTCAGCCGGTTTTGACGCCCATTGGCAAGACCCTTTGGCGCAGGGGGGGTTGAGTTTGATAGGTTATGCCCAAATTTGCCGCTATCTGATGCAGATGGCCGATGCGTTGTGTAACGGCCGTATCCTCTTCATCCTTGAGGGTGGCTATGAACTTAACGTTCTGAACAACGGCATTCTCAATACCATTTACGCGTTGCTGCGCCGTGACGAAATACGCGACACCATCGGCCCTATGCCCCAGCAAGAACAAGACGTGACTGATCTACTACGCCAACTGCGCGACCGTCACTTGCTTAATTGACGGAAACTTTGCATAATATCGCAATAAGTTAACCATAATAAACACGTAAGACGTAAAACTCGCCCTCAAATACGTGACCATCTTGTTCGTTTTACGTTTTGCAGGAAGAGGGGTTACCCTGTGACAACCATTACCCTGCACGCTTATCATCAACAAATCAACAAACTTCTGGATGATAACCAGTACGGTCTGGCGATTGAACACTGCCGCCATATTTTGCAGCAGCAGCCGCAGCATATTGCTACTTATCGCCTTTTGGCCAAAGCGCTGTTGGAAAAAGGGGAATACACCGGCGCGACGGAGTTGTTCCAGCGCATCCTCAGCGCAGCCCCCAGCGATTATATTGCCCATGCCGGTCTTTCGATTATTTACAAAGAAGAAGACGTGCTGCCCCAGGCTATCTGGCATCTGGAACGTGCCTACGAGATTGAACCGTACAACGCCACGATTCAGCAAGAACTGCGCGCTTTGTATACCAATCACCACCTCGATGCCAGGCGCAGCGGGCCAAGAAATGGGGACACGGCCGTTATCCCCGCCACGCTCTTTCTGACTGAAGGCGCTCTGTCCCGCCTGTATTTACGCAGCGAATTGTATGACCAGGCCGTGACCTTGCTGCGCGCAGCCATCGCCAAAGATGAAGAGCGCGTAGATTTGCGCGTGCTGCTGATGGAAGCCTTGTGGCGTAACGGCCGCCGCATGGAAGCGGTCAACGCCGCGCTAAATATCCTCGACCACCTGCCCAACTGCATCACCGCCAACGCTATCCTGGCCGAAATCTGGCTGCGTACCGGCCGTGTGGACGAAGCCCAGGCTTACCTTCAGCGCGTACACGGCCTACTGCTGCTAGATACCCAACACCTGGACCCCGAAACGCCGGAAGGCAGCGCCTTTTGCGCCGAGGGCGCCTTCCCTCTACCGCCGGTCATCGAATTGGATTACTTAGGCATGGAAGGCGGCCAGGCCGATTTTGAGGAGACAGGCGTTTGGTCGCCAGTGACGCCTGCGCTCGCCGGCCAGCCCGAAACCGAAACGGAGACCGACGACGACATGTACCAATGGCTGGAAGGGCTGACCGGCGAACTGCCGCCCGTCGCGGCCGCCACGTCGGCGATGCTCGCCCGGACAGACGAAGACGAAGATACGGCCGAAGGAGACGCCCTGATTCCCGAAGTAACGGCCGTAACCAAGCCTCAGTCCGATTGGTTAACCAGTCTGGTTGGCCCCGACGAGGACGAAACATCAGAGTCCGACCTGTTCGCTGCCGACCAAAACGAAGCCGCCCTGGATTGGTTGGCTGGGGAGGATGCTGGTTTGTTTGTGGCCCCAGCCGCCGGGCACGATACCGACGAGGATGATCTCGCACCCGATTGGCTGTCCGCAATCAACCAGGATGATCTAGAACCTATCCAACTAGATACCCTGACGGCCGCTGCCTGGATGCGTGAAAGCGAACCTGCCGCCGAAGCGGATGACGGTGCGGCGCAGGATGAGTACGAGTGGTTAGAAATTGACCCTGACGATGCCCCAGACGACGCCGCAGCCGGAGAAATTGATCTCAGCCAATTTGGCGACTTCCAACGGAGGTCGGACAGTTCCCGGGATGATGAAGAGGTGGTATGGCGTCTGACTGACGAATTGAAACAGCGAGACGTCGAATCAGATGCCGAAGCTGAGGCAGCGGCCGCCTCAGAAGATATTTTTGCTGGGATGGATCTGTCGCTCCCCGCCGACTTGCACGCCGACGTGCCGACCTGGCTGATGGGTGGCAGCGAAACCGGCGACCTTTATGACGATACGGCCGCCACAAGCGGCGAAGTGGCCCAGGAGTTGGCCGCGTGGGTAGCCGCCAGCAATCCAGCCGACCCGGAAACCGATGACGCCATGGATTGGTTCCGCGACGACGCGCTTGAAGAGGATGATGAGGATGAATACGAAGACGAGGACGAGTTTGAAGACGAAGAGTTCTTTGCTGATGAACCGGAAGTCGCCACAACCTCGGCCGCGTATGATACGGCCGTTGACCGCGAATTAGATTTGCCCGACAGCGGCAGCTTGCCGGAGTGGTTAAGCCATGCCGCCCCTTCTCGTGTAGATTCTGACCTTTTGGGAACCGGCAGCCTGGCGCAGGCAGACGACCAACCGAGTGACGATCTGATAAGCGATGAATTGCCAGATTGGCTGCAAAGTGAGGCCGCGGCCATTCCTGCTAAACCCGTGCCAACCGGCAGCTTACCAGATTGGCTCGTGGGCGCCAGCCTGGATACGATGGATTCTGCCCCACTCGATGAAACAAAAGCGGCGCAGTTCACGGACCAACAATCCGAAGTAGATTCGCCACCGGCTGATGCCTGGGAAGAACAAGGATTGGGAACGCCGGTGATGAGCGGCATGTTGAGCGCCGCAGCCAGGATGGACGACTTGCCCCCAGTCGTTCAAGACGATGACCTGGACCTGGGCGATACGTTACCTGATTGGCTGATGTCTGACGACGATGCGGCGCCATTTGCAGCAATATCCAGCCTGGACGTGGATTTGGAGGAAGTTGTGAGCGACGATAAAGAGGAAACAACCACCGGGCCAACAAAAGAACCAGAAACGCCCACCGATCAACCGGCGCAGCCGGATGAAGAATTAGACTGGCTGGACGATCTGGCAAGCCTGTCACAAGCGGCTGTCGGCGGCGCGGAAGCCTTGCAGGACAGCGGCGAACTGCCAGAGTGGATGGGGATGGACCTGGACGAATTAGCCGAGGAAACGGCCGTATCGCTCGATGAACCTGAACCAGCTATAACGCTCCTGGATGAAGAACCAGAACTAGATTGGCTGGATGCCCTGGCTGCCAGCGAGACAACCGCCGAACCTCAGGACGAACTGCCCACCTGGCAGTGGCCGGAAGCCCAACCCGGACCCGACCAACCCGCCGACAAACTGGCTGCTGCTGCGGAAACAGATTGGGACGCAGCACTTCTAGAGATCGGCCAGGAACCCGCAGCCGTTCCCGGTGAACTGGACGATGCCATGGCCTGGCTGGAGGAATTGGCCGGCGAACCTGGCGCGCCGGTAGAAGAGCTGCCCACTGTGGCCCAAGACCCAGACCTCGATGACCTGTTCACCTCCCTGGATGTTTCAGAGACAATTCTGGCGTTGGATTCGCCCGAAGAGGCGTTCGACCTGCCGCCAGAAGACCCGGATGAAGCGATGGCCTGGCTGGAGCGCCTGGCCGCCCGCCAGGGCGCGCCCCTGGATGAACTGCCCTCTGTGCCCACCGATAGCCAGCCTGTGGAAGGTATAGCCGACTGGATGTTTGCAGCCGACGCAGTGGAAACTGCGGCGGACGAGGGGTTTGAACAAGGATTATTTGATAGTATGCCGACCGGCGACGCCGATTGGACAGCCGATGGCGCCGAATTGGAAGGTATCGAATTAGAAGAGCTTGACATTGAGCCGGTCGAAGTGCTGTTGACGGCCGCCGCAATCACCGAAGAGCCAGAGGACGCCATAGAAGATGATCTGAGTCTAGCCGTGCCCGACGACCCGGATGAGCTGATGGCCTGGCTGGAACGATTGGCTGCCCGTCAGGGCGCGCCTCTGGACGAACTGCCTTCCATTGACGCTGAAACCTGGTTGGATGAGCCGTTGACTAAGACGCCATCCCTGGAAGCTCTGGAGCCGGAACTCGAAGCTCTGGAATCGGAAGATGAGTTCTGGCCAGCGGCGATGGGGTTGGAAACGGCCGTCTCAGACGCCTCTCAGCCAGACCTGCTGCCCGAAGCCCTGGAAGATCTGGACGAGACGATGGCCTGGTTGGAAGGATTGACGGCCGGTCAGGGCGCAGCCAGCGCCGACCTGGACCTGTTCGGCGATGAAATCGGCGACGAACTGGGTGATGAAATCGGCGATAAGATCGCTGTTGAAATCGCCGGCGATTTATCCCTCGCCACGCCGCCCGCTCCCCTGGACGACCTGGCCGACACCATGAGTTGGCTGGAAAATCTGGCGGAGGAAGAAGGAGAGGATGAAACGGCCGTTCCCGATTGGCTGCCCAACGACGAAGATGTCGCCCCGGAAACACGTCACGTTCCGCCTGTCGCTCCGGCGCTGCTGGCCGAGCTGGCCTGGTTAGAAGAAGAGACCGATTGGTCATCGGCGGCTGCCCCCACACCGGATAGTGACCTGGATGCGCTGATAATTTCCGACGAAGAATTGGCCGCCGCTCTGGACCAACTTGAATCTCTGGTCGGCCTATCGCCGGTCGAAGAAGAACCGCCTGCCCCGCAACCAAAAGATCTGCCTGCAGACATAGCGGATGAGGCTGACGATTTGCTTGTCGGCGAGTGGTCTGACGATGAATGGTCTGACGATTTGTGGGACGATGCCTTGCTAAACGACGCCCTGGACGAGGATGGTGATTTGCTGGAACCCACCGTCGCCAAGATAGAATCGTCTGAGTCTGCTGCTGGCGACGATTTACTAGAGGCCATACCGGACGACCCCGATGAGGCGATGGCCTGGTTAGAACGATTGGCCGCCCGCCAGGGTGCGTCGCTCGATGAACTGCCATCCCTGTACGATGCCGATGAAGCGACATTGGCGGCGCTAACGGCCGTACCTCCCCTGGACGACGCCCCTGCGCCGGCAATAGCCCCGAAGCGGACATCGCCGACAACATTGACGATGCGATGGCCTGGCTGGAGCAGTTGGCCGCCCGCCAGGGCGCATCTCTGGACGAGCTGCCCAGTGTGCAAGACCCGTTGGATGACATTCAGGCCCCGGCCTGGATTGTTGCCCAGCAAGACGCCGCCGCCGAAATAGCCGCCGCGCTGCCGGACAGCGACAATTTGGACGATTTCGACAATTTAGACGATTTGCTGGAAGGAATGGTTGATTTGGACACGGCCGTTGCCGAACCGCCCCAGGTTGAAACCGCCGAATCATCTGCGCCCGACAACATTGAGGACGCCATGGCCTGGTTGGAACAATTAGCCGCCCGGCAAGGCGCCTCGTTAGACGAGCTGCCCACCGTCACCGAACCGATCCAGGCCGATGAAGAGCTGGCTATGCCAGACTGGATTGTCGCTGCCCAGACAATGGCCCTGGCTGATGAAGCAATCGAAGATGCGGTGGAAGAGGTAGAAGCAGAGGAACGGCCGTCAGACGAATGGGACGATGTTTTCTCAGATGATAGCAAACTCGATAGCGCCCTGCTAAACGCCTTTGCGGCCGACACTCAAGCCACCGACTTCGACGACGAGGACGAGGATTCGCTGCCCGATTGGTTGACTACAGAGGGCAACGAGAGCCAGACCCGCGTCGTGGGACACACCGATTGGTTAGTCGCCCTGCCCGAACCAGACCTGGATGGCTGGCTGGCCGCCGAAGAAGAAGCGACGGCCGCCGGAACCGGTGCATTAGATTCCGGACCAGAGCCGGCTTCTTCTCGCGCCACCGGCAAAACCGGCCCGCTGTCTTCGCGGGTGCAGACCGGCCCACTCAGCCCATTATCGCTGCCAGATGAGATGGACTTCGACGACGACTTGCTGGTTCCGGATTTAGACTTGGGTGTTTCGGCGGTGGAATTAGACGCCAACCGGCTCGATGCGGCGCGGCACGCCCTGGCCAGCGGCGAAGTTGATGCCGCCATGCAGGATTACGCCTGGCTTGTGGAAAGAGGCGAGGGCTTAAATACCCTCATCGCCGACCTGGAAGTGACGGCCAACCAACACGCCGGCCAACCGTTGGTACGCCGCATGTTGGGCGATGCCTATATGCGCAACGGACAGTTGCAAAAAGCGCTGGAAACGTATCGCCAGGCGCTTGACCAGATGTAAAATCAGGGCGGTGGCGGATTCGCTGCTGCCCATAATCATATTTTGGGAGTAGATTTGAATGGAACGTACATTGATTTTGGTAAAGCCAGACGGCGTACAGCGCGGTCTGCTGGGTGACATTGTCGGCCGTTTTGAACGCCGAGGCTTGAAGCTGGTGGGCATGAAATTCATGCAAATGTCCCAAGAACTGGCCGAGGCCCATTACGCGGTGCATAAGGAACGGCCGTTTTACAACAGCCTGGTTCAATACATCACCTCTGGACCGGTGCTGGCGATGGTTTGGGAAGGCAAAGACGCCATCGCCGCCGCCCGCTCCACCATGGGCGCCACCAATCCCGTTGCGGCGGCGCCGGGAACCATCCGTGGCGATTTTGGCATGGAAATTGGCCGCAACCTGGTGCATGGCTCAGACAGCCCGGAAAATGCGGTCAAAGAAGTGAACCTGTTCTTCTCGGCGGCTGAATTGGTAGCCTGGAATCGCGTCACCGACGGTTGGATTCGGGAATAGACGCTCTGTTGTGGCGGTTCGCGCCAAGAATGCGACCAAAAAGAGCGCTGTTGTCAGCGCTCTTTTTTATTGCATTCGTAAGACCACGTGGGCGTCGGCCCACAAATCTTCCAGGCTGTAGTAATCTCGCTTGTCCGGCGAAAACACGTGGACGATCAGGTCGCCAAAATCAATCAGAATCCAACCGGCTTCAGGAACGCCTTCGATGCCGGAAGCGATGATGCCGGCTTCTTGTTTGGCTTCCGTGCGCACACTTTCGGCCAGGGCACGGATTTGCCGGTCGTTTTCCCCACTGCAAATCAGAAAGTAGTCGGCGAATACGGTTTGTTCGCGCAAATCGAGCAGTACAATGTCGCCGCCTTTTTTATCCAGGATGGAATCAACCAATATGTGAGCAAATTCTAAACTTTCCAGACGTCACCTCCAAATGTGATAATAGAAAATTTTAGCATGATCCGCAAAACAAAGACAACTGCGTTTGCCAGCAGCGAAAAAGACGCATAAAATCAGAGCGTATGTTCTATCGTGAGGCGTGACGCAGTTCAAAGGTGCTGCGCGCCTGTATGGTTCTCAGCGAGGTAACAATGGCTGCACCGGATGAGTATGAGATTCCGCCACGAGCAGTGCCGGCAGATGACGCCGGTTATCTGGAAAAGATAACCCAGGCTGTGTTTCAGGCTGGGTTTAGCTGGCGAGTGATTCGCCAGAAGTGGCCCAATTTTCAAGCTGCCTTTGCCGGGTTTGATGTGGACAAACTGGCCGCGTTTACAGAGGAAGATGTGGAGCGCTTGGTCGAAGATAGGGGAATTGTGCGCAACGGCCGTAAAATCGAGGCCACCATCCACAATGCCCGCGTCTGTCGGGACCTCATCGCCCGGCATGGCTCCTTTTATGCCTATTTGCGTTCCCTGGATGGTGCGGACTACAATTCACGCGCTGCAAAGTTTAGCCGGGAATTCAAATTTATGGGACCGATGGGCGCATACTTCTTTTTTTGGTCGGTAGGCGAAGATGTGCCCGACTATGAAGTGTGGCGCGCCGGGCAAGGGCAGCAGCGTTAGGGAGGAAGCGTGGGACTTTTCGCTCAGGCTGGCGACCCATTCCAGCCATCTACGTGGACTGTCAGCGAACTGACGGCTTATATCCGCGAATTGTTCGCCATTGATTACCGGCTGCAAGACCTGGAAGTCAGCGGCGAAATTTCCAATTTTACCCAGGCGCGTTCCGGTCATTTTTACTTCACGCTGAAGGATGCCGGGGCGCAGATTAAATGTGTCATGTGGCGCTCGGCGGCCGAGCGGCTGCTTTTTCAGCCCCGTGAAGGGGATGCGGTGGTGGCGGACGGCCGTATCTCCATCTACGAAGCCGGCGGCGTATACCAACTCTATGTGGAGCATATGCAGCCCGCCGGCCGGGGCAGTCTGGCCGTCGCCTTCGAGCAGCTAAAGCAGCGCCTCGGCGATGAAGGGCTGTTCGACCCGGCGCACAAAAAGCCTATTCCGCCGACGCCGCGCAAAATAGGCATTGTCACCTCGGCCGACGCCGCCGCCCTGCGCGATATCCTTAATGTGTTGAATCGGCGCTACCCGCTGGCCGCCGTACTCATCGCCCCGACATTGGTGCAGGGGGCCGACGCGCCGGCGCAAATTGTGCGCGCCTTACAATGGCTGGACGGCCGTACCGACATTGATACCATCATCCTGGCGCGCGGTGGCGGTTCTATCGAAGACCTGTGGGGCTTCAACGACGAGCGGGTGGCGCGAACTATTTTTGCCGCCCAACACCCCATCATCACCGGGGTGGGCCACGAAACCGACTTCACCATCGCCGATTTTGTCGCCGACCGGCGCGCGCCAACACCATCGGCGGCGGCCGAATTGGCGACGCCAGACATTGAGGAGATACGGCCGCTGCTGCAAGCTCTGCAGACGCTGCTGCGCTCCGAACTGGATGACCTGATCCGGCAAAAGCGGTGGCGGGTGCAAACATTGGTGCGGGCGCTGGCGCACCTCAGCCCGCAGGCGCGGCTGGAAAATAACCAGCAGCGGTTGGATGTGACGGTGGCGCGGTTGGACCGGGCAATGGGCAACCGGCTGGCGCGCCAGCGTGGGCGGTTGGCAGTTTTACAGGCCGGGTTAACGGCCGTTAGCCCGCTGGCGACGTTGTCGCGGGGATATGCGATTGTGCGCCGGGCCGACGGCCGTATCATACGCGCCGTCGCCGATGCCGCGCCGGGCGACGCCCTGATGATACAGGTGTCCGATGGGCAAATTGACGCGCAGGTGAAGGCATCATGATGACAAGACAGGCGGGGGATGGGTATCGGTTTGCTTCAGTTGTGCCCGGTAACGGCCGTGCGGCTGGTCTGGTACACCTTTGAACACCAACATCAACAAACCAGGGTTGGATTCCTTGCACCTTAAAGCGCGTCTGCTGTACAGTCTGGGTAGAATCTATTGGCGCATATTCAGGCCGCTCTCCTGGGGCGTCCGGGTAATGCTCATTCAAGATGACGCCGTTCTGTTGGTCTGGCACACTTATCGGCCGGGCTGGTTTTTTCCCGGCGGCGGCCTGAAGCGCGGTGAATCCTTTGCCGACGCCGCTCGCCGTGAAGCCCGCGAAGAAGTGGGCGCCACACTGGGCGAACTCCGTTTTTGGGGCCTTTATACCTATCTCAGCGAGTACAAAAGCGACCATGTGGTCATGTTTCTTTGCGAAGATTTTCAACTGAACGGCCAGACCGACTTTGAGATTGCCGCCTGCCAATATTTTCCCCTGACAGCGCTGCCGCCAGACGTTAGCGAAGGCATGAAACGGCACATTCAGGAGTATTTGCAGGGCGATCATCAACCAACCATTGAAGCGCATTAACCATGCCCTTAACAAGCAAAAGAAAGGTACAGGATGGAAAAAGAGATAGATGCTTTAACGTTTGAAGAAGCCTTAAAAGAATTAGAGGTGATTGTAGCCCGTCTGGAAGCCGGCGAGTTAACGTTGGATGAATCTCTCGCCCTCTTTGAGCGCGGGCAAAAATTGGCCGAGCTGTGCAACAAACAGCTTAATCAGGCTACCTTGCGCGTCGAACAATTAACGTCTGATGGCGAAATCATCGAATTGCCTTCACCCTGATCATTGTTATACTTCGCCTTTGTTTTGCATCCCTAAAAGCAACTGTTCACCACAGAGGCACGGAAAACACGGAGATGAAATTTGTGGCGAGTGGTGATTTTGAATTAGAAGAGGATTGCCTTGTTCAAAAGTATTCGTGAATCATTAAACCGTACCCGCCAAACTGTTTTTGGGCAGATTGTTAACGTCTTGGGTATGGGGGAAATTACCGAAGAGACCTGGGAAGACCTGGAAGCGCTGCTGATTCAGGCCGATGTGGGTGTGCCTACAACCATCGATCTGGTTTCGGCGATGCGTGAGCGCGTTGAGGCCGAAGGGCTGTTCCGGGCCGACCAACTTCTGGCGGCCATGAAACAAGAAATGCGCGCCATTTTGGTGGATCCACCGGTCTATGAATTACATGAACCACGCCAACTGACGGTGGTGATGGTGGTTGGCGTGAACGGTTCTGGCAAGACTACCACCATTGGCAAGCTGGCCTATCGCTATAAAAACCTGGGCAGAAATGTGCTGCTGGCGGCCGGCGACACATTCCGTGCGGCGGCCATTGACCAGCTAAAAATCTGGGGCGAGCGTTCGGGTGTGCCGGTGATTGCCGGCCAACCCGGCGGCGACCCGGCGGCCATCGCCTACGACGCCATCCGGGCGACACGCGCGCGCGGTTATGATTTGCTGTTTGTGGACACAGCCGGCCGCCTGCACACCAAATTCAACCTGATGAAGGAGTTGGAAAAGGTATATGGCGTCTGTCGTAAAAGCGTCCATGCTGCGCCCCATGAGGTGTTTTTGGTACTAGACGCGCCCACCGGCCAAAATGCCCTGGTGCAGGCCGCCAAGTTCAAAGAATCGGTGAAAGCGACCGGCGTCATTTTGACCAAGCTAGACAGCACGGCCAAAGGGGGCATGGTTTTTGCCATTTACCGCGAGTTAGGTTTGCCAGTGCGTTTTATCGGCACGGGTGAAGCCATTGAGGATTTGGCCCCATTTGATCCCGACCAATTTGTTAACGGTCTGTTCGCCACCGAAGGATAAGTGATTCTACACATGGACACAGATTTTCTATCTGTGAAATCTGTCAAATCTGTGGACTATTTTCAAGGGAGACTTCTTGCAGTGGGGCACACTACCACGAATGAACACCCTGGGAGCGCAGGCGTCTCGCCTGCCAGAACGGACGGGACGTCCGCGCTCCCATTTTCGAAGGAGTTTAAGATGGAAACATTAATAGCGCAGTTAGGCGAGTTACAGGAAACGGTCAACCATTTGCGGAGGCGTCTTTGACGTAGCCGCCAAACTTGAGAAGATTGAACAACTGCAATACATTGCCGGGGAGCCAGACCTCTGGGATGATCCAGAAAAAGCCCAGGTGGTGATGCGCGATTTGACGCGCCTGAAGGACCAGGTGACTGTTTGGGAAGGTCTGAGCAGGGCGTTGAGTGATACGCTGGAACTGGCTGAACTGGATGATGATGAACTGGCTCCTGAACTTGAACGGGAAACAGCCGCATTGGCAAGTCAGGTAGCCGATTTGGAATTTCGGGCGCTGTTTTCCGGCGAGTATGACAGTGAAAACGCGATTATGGCGATTCATGCCGGGGCGGGGGGAACCGAAGCGCAGGATTGGGCGCAGATGTTACAGCGGATGTTTGTCCGCTGGGCGGAGTCGCACAACTTTGTGGTGACAATTCTGGACGAGAGCAGCGGCGATGAAGCGGGCATTAAGAGCTGCCTGATGTCGGTGGAGGGGGATTATGTGTACGGCCGTCTCCAATCTGAACGCGGCGTGCATCGTCTGGTGCGCATCTCGCCCTACGACGCTTCCAAGCGCCGCCACACTTCTTTTGCCAAAGTGGAAGTGTGGCCGGATGTGGCTGGGGACATTGAGATTGAGATTGACGAGAAGGATTTGCGCATAGACCGCTTTCGTTCCAGCGGCGCCGGCGGCCAACATATGCAAAAGAACGAAACGGCCGTGCGCATTGTCCATCTACCCACCGGTATTGTTGTTGCCTGTCAAAACCAACGCTCCCTCACGCAAAACATGGAAGTCGCCATGGGCATCCTCAAATCGCAGTTATTCGACCTGGAGCGACGTAAACAAGACGCCGAAATGGCCGAACTAAAAGGGGAAGACGTGGACGCCGGTTGGGGCAGCCAGATACGCTCCTACGTCCTCCACCCCTACAAAATGGTCAAAGACCACCGGTCGAACTATGAAGTGGGCAATACGCAGGCGGTGCTAGACGGCCGTTTAGACGACTTCATGGAAGCCTATCTCAAACACATACTGGGCGAACCGGTCGCCTAAATGATGGCATGGTTCGTCGAGCGGAACATCTTATTTACAAATTCAGACTGAATTGTCATTCCTTCGGCGTTGCTCAGGACAAGGTCTGAGCAACGCCGAAGGAATGACACGCTTTTTTGTTAAATTTGTAAAAGCCCATATCGCCTGAATTGAACCATGCCAAAAACCGGAATTTTTCTTAGGCGATTACCAAAGGGGCGAGGAATCGGCTTGCCCGGATCTGGATAAGCTGATTCCAATTCTTGTGCGCTGAACGAGGAGTAAGCCGGTAAATTGCTACATTGCCCCTGAGACGAGCGCCAACAGCACCCCCCCAGCCATAACGCTGGCTAACTGCCCCGCCGTATTTGCGCCCATTGCGTGCATCAACAAAAAGTTGTCAAAATCTTCATCTTGGGCCATTTTGGCCACCAGGCGGCCAGCCATTGGGAAAGCGCTGATGCCGGCCGCGCCCAGCAGCGGATTGATCTTTCCCCCGCTCAGGACGGCCATTGTTTTGCCCAACAGCAGTCCGGCCACTGTATCCAAAGCAAAAGCCACCAGGCCCAGAACAAGAATGCCCAAAGTATCCAGGTTTAGAAAGGTGCTGGCGCTCATGGTCGAGCCAATTGTCACACCCAGGAACAGCGTTGCCACGTTGGCGATCTCGTTTTGCGCCGATTTGCTCAGCCCATCTACAACAAGACTCTCGCGCAGCAAATTGCCCAACATCAGCATACTGATCAAGGGTGTGGCCTCGGGAACCAGAAGGCCAACAACCAGGGTGACAACCACCGGAAACAGCACGCGCCCCCGCCATGAGACTGGTCGCGGCGCATAGGCCATGCGAATGCGCCGTTCACTTGGGGTTGTTAGCAGCCGCATCAGTGGCGGCTGGATGATGGGAACCAGGCTCATGTAGGAGTAAGCGGCGACAGCGATGGGGGCAAGCAGCCGGGGCGCCAATTTGGTCGCTACAAAAATGGAGGTCGGCCCATCAATTGCACCAATGACTCCGATGGAAGCTGCTTCGTTTAGCGGGAAACCGAGCAGGGTGGCTAAAATCAGCGTGCCAAAAATGCCAAACTGTCCAGCTGCGCCCAGCAAAACCATTTTGGGCTGCGCCAGTAAAGGACTAAAGTCAATCATCGCCCCAACGCCGATAAAAATCAGCAAAGGGAACAGTTCTGTGCTGATGCCGACACGATACAGAAGGCTGAATAAACCATCACCATCTGTCATGCCCGCCATAGGAATGTTGCCCAGAATGCAGCCAAAACCAATGGGCAGCAAAAGAACCGGCTCGTATTTTTTGATGATGGCCAGAGCAATTAAGATGCCCCCCACCAGAATCATCAAGGCATTACCGAGAGTAAAATTGGCGATGCCCTTGAAAAGCTCAGGAAGAAGCTGGGTGAAGTCCATTGTTAAATAAGGAAGCGTTCAGGCCCCTGATGCCTACGAAGCGCCGGGGACTGCATTAATCTGCATATTCAACCAATACGTCGTTGTGTTTGACATGCTGCCCAACGGTTACGGTTACGCCAGCAATCGTTCCGGCGCGGGTAGCTCGAATTGTATTGCTCATTTTCATGGCATCCAGAGTACACAAGGGTTGCCCAACCACCACGACCTGATCGACCTGTACCATGACTGCGCTTACCATCCCAGGGATGGGTGCGCGAACCAATCTGGCGCGTTCGCTTTTTGCCGCAGGCGCTGCGGCTGCCTGCGTTGGCGAGGCGGGAAATGGCCGGGCGGCCCCAACCTGACCATTTTGTGTCGTGCTGGCGGTTTCCATTTCGGGCCAGACTTCAAACTGCGTTTCACCAATCGTGGCGATAATCGGTCGGGTCCGTAAGTCGCCGACTTCTACGGTAAATGATTGGTTGTCTATTTTAACGGTTAGTTTCATCGTACAGACCCCCGTTTTTCCAGAATGCTGCTGCGCATAACAGCCTGCCAGGCGCTGACGAGGGGCGTGGGGGGCGTGGGAAGGATATGAGGTTTGGCGTCTGTTTCTAAGGCCAGGGCAATGGCAACGGCCGTTGCCGCAGCCTGCCGCTTCCTTTCCAACCCAACTGCCTGATCAGAATCGGCCGTTTGTGTCTCTTCTGCCTGTCGATCGGCCGTTCCATGGACCAGGAGCGACATAACCAGCCACAGCAAAAGAATCGAGGCAAAGACAAGCCCCATTCCCACGATGGCAATTTGCCCGGCAATCAATAAATCATCAGACATTGTTGTAATTCCTTTTTCAGATACAAAGCGGAACGTTTCAGAAAGGCCACGCTCCTGATCCTTCCAATACGTTATACGGGGATATTCCCATGTTTGCGGCGCGGCGCAGTGGTGAATTTATCACGCAGGGCCGTCAGCGCAGCGATGATTTTGGGCCGCGTTTCCCAGGGTTCCAGAATGTCGTCTACATAGCCGGCCCTGGCTGCGTAATATGGATTGCTGAACTGCGAACGATAATCATCTGCCAGCCGTTCGCGTTCGGCTACCGGGTCAGGTGCGGCCATGATCTGCTTCTTAAACAGGATGTTGACAGCTCCTTCGGCCCCCAAAACGGCGATTTCAGCGCTGGGCCAGGCATAGGTCACGTCTGTGCCCAGGTATTTGCTGCCCATTACCACGTAGGCCCCGCCATACGCTTTGCGCGTGATGACCGTTACTTTGGGCACGGTGGCTTCCGAATAGGCATACAACACTTTGGCGCCATGGCGGATAATGCCCCGATGTTCCTGATCGACGCCTGGCAAAAAGCCCGGCGAATCTACAAATGTAACCAAGGGTATGTTAAAGCAGTCGCACATGCGGACAAAGCGCGTCATTTTGTCGGCCGCGTCTATGTCAATGACACCCGCCATCACGCTTGGTTCTTGAGCGATAATGCCTACACAGTGCCCGCCCATGCGCGCGAAGCCGACAATGGCATTACAGGCCCAGGTCGGATGGAATTCCAGAAAGGTCCCCTGGTCCACAACACGTTGAATGACTTCGTGCATCCGGTAAGGCTCGGAAGAGTCCAGGGGGACAATGTTGTTGAGTTCAGGGTCCATGCGCAGGGGGTCGTCTGTGGCTGCGACGAGGGGCGGGTTTTCGACGTTGTTGGACGGAAAGTAACCAATGACCTGGCGACACAGGGCCAGCGCTTCTGTTTCTGTTGGGGCGCACAGCGAAGCCGTGCCACTGATGGACATGTGTACCTCAGCCCCACCCAGGTTTTCTGCATCAATTACTTCACCGGTGACGGCCTTGATAACATCCGGCCCGGTGAGGAACATGAAGGATGTTTTCTCGACCATGATGATCAGGTCGGTCAGAGCCGGGGAATAGGCCGCGCCGCCGGCGCATGGGCCAAGCAGCAAGCTGATCTGGGGGATGACGCCGGAATAAAGCGCGTTGCGCCGGAAGATTTCGGCGTAGCCGCCCATGCTCTTAACGCCTTCTTGGATGCGAGCGCCACCGGAGTCTAACAAGCCGATGACGGGGACGCCGTTGCGCACGGCCAGGTCCATCATCCGGCAGATTTTGCGGCTTTGCATTTCACCCAGGGTACCGCCGTAGACGGTGAAATCCTGGGCATAGACGTAGACAGTACGGCCGTCAATCAGCCCATACCCGGTGACAACACCATCACCCGGATATTTTTCGGCGGCAATGCCCATCTCGTCGCCCTGATGAACGATGAAGGGTTCCAGTTCGTTGAACGTACCGGCGTCTAACAGCAGGTCCAGTCGTTCGCGGGCTGTTAACTTGCCTTTGGCATGTTGGGTGGCGATGCGTTCCTGACCTCCACCCTGTCGAACCTTCTCGCGCATGGCGCGCAGTTCAAGAATACGCGGATCATTTGCAGGCATAAATACCTCTAAAGTGGCTGCGTTTGCCACAGCCGCTGCTAATATTTTAATCTTACCAACCCAGTACAGGGCAAAAGTGTAACGGATGTATGGTATTAGGGGAGTGCCAAAAGTAACCTTTGGCCCAAACGGTTGTCATAGGATTTCGACTCAAGGAACGGCCGTTACACCTGAGCTTTTCGGTCCTCCCCATTTTTGACAAATTCTTATTCTCTGCTACTATAGCCAATTGGCTTTTTTAAGGAATCTCTAACGGGGATACTCTTGACATATCCCTGTTTACTAATAAAATAATTGGCTTATGTTATAAAGTGTTCTGTGTCACTTCAAGAGCGTTGGCTGTTTTGCCATACGCTCTTTTATGTGTTTATACACACTTTATCCCCTCAGGCGCGCGTCGCCACTTGATAATCATACAAATTGGTCCGAGCTTCAAATTTTTTGGGAGGTCACCTGGTGGATACAACAGAATTCCGCTCGCTTAGAATCAGCCTAGCATCCCCCGAACAAATCCGGTCTTGGTCTTACGGTGAAGTCACCAAGCCGGAAACAATCAACTATCGTCGTTTAAGACCAGAAAAGGATGGCCTGTTCTGCGAAGCCATTTTTGGTCCGACGAGGGATTGGCAATGTTACTGCGGCAAATATAAGAATATTCGGTACAAGGGTATCGTTTGCGACAAATGTGGCGTAGAAATTACCCGCTCTTCGGTCAGACGAGAACGACTGGGACACATTGAATTAGCCGCGCCCGTGGCCCACGTCTGGTACACCCGCCGCGTCCCCAGCTACATGGGGCTGCTCCTAAACGTATCACGTCGTAATCTGGACCGCGTACTTTATTTTGCCCAATATGTCACCACCAGCGTAGACGACGAAGCGCGCCAGCGGGCCATCAAGCGCCTGGACGACGAATTAGAAGAAGCAGAACTGCGCCTGGAAAAAGAGATGCAAGGCGAAGTCGCCGACGCTACCGTAGACGTTGCCTCCCGTCTGGCCGAATTGGAGGAGCAGTTGGCGATGTTAAACGCTACCTTCGATGACCGCCTGTCGGAAATGACCGATAATATCGTGCGCGAAGCGAAAATGATGGAACAGCGGTTGGGGAACTTGAAAAAAGGACCCGCCCCTGAAGACTTCATATTAGACGGCGAAATTATCGCCCAAAAAGGGGAGACGGTTGGTCGTGAACACGTGGTTTTGGTGCAAGAAATTACCACCGACCGCCTGACCCGCGTGCAGCAAGAACACGAAGAATCCCACCAAACCCAGGTGGCGGATTTGCGGAAAGAGATTGAGGAACTGCGCACGGAAACACAAGTTGTCGGGCAGGAAAAGCGTGACGTAATTGGTCTGAAAACTTCTCGCCTACGCCAGCAGTATCAGGCAAATAAAGAACAACTAGAGTCGTTGGCGCAAATGCAGTTTCTGAACGAAACAGAATACCGCGAACTAAAGAGCAAATTTGGCAACGTCTTCAAGGCTGATATGGGCGCTGAGGCGTTGTACGAAATTCTGCGGCGCATGGACCTGGAGAAATTGTCGCGCGATTTATGGCGTGAAGTACGCACGACGCGCTCCAAGCAAGCCGCCAAACGAGCCACCCGCCGTTTACAGGTGGTAGAAGCGCTGCGCCAGAGCGCCAATCGGCCGGAGTGGATGATTCTGACTGTTTTGCCGGTAATTCCTCCTGATTTGCGCCCGATGGTGCAGTTGGATGGCGGCCGTTTTGCCACCTCTGATCTGAATGATTTGTATCGCCGGGTTATCAACCGCAACAACCGTCTGAAGCGTCTGTTAGAATTGGGCGCGCCAGATGTAATCGTGCGCAACGAAAAGCGTATGCTGCAAGAAGCGGTGGACAGCCTGATTGACAACAGCCAACGGGGCAAGGCGCTCAGCCGGCGTGGCCGGCGCGAGCTAAAATCTCTGTCCGACATGCTGAAAGGCAAGAAGGGGCGTTTCCGCCGCAACTTGTTGGGCAAGCGTGTGGACTATTCCGGCCGTTCGGTCATTGTGGTGGGTCCCAAGCTGAAGCTGGGCCAGTGTGGTTTGCCGAAGACGATGGCGTTGGAACTTTTCCGCCCCTTTGTCATTAGCAAATTGGTGAAGTATGGACACGCCAGCAATGTGAAGGGCGCGCGCCGTTTTATCGAGCGGCAGCAGCCAGAAGTGTGGCAGGTCCTGGAAGAGGTTATTGTTGGCCGGCCGATCATGTTGAATCGCGCGCCGACGCTGCACCGCCTGGGTATTCAGGCGTTTATGCCCATGTTGGTAGAGGGCAAAGCCATCAAACTGCATCCGTTGGTGTGCGCCGCTTTTAACGCGGACTTTGACGGCGACCAGATGGCGGTTCATGTGCCGTTGTCGGATCGGGCGGTTGAAGAAGCCAAAACGTTGATGATGGCCACGCGCAACCTGTTGAAACCAGCCAACGGCGAGCCAATTGTGGGGCCGTCTAAGGATATGGTGTTGGGTGTGTATTACCTGACACTGATGCAAGACGGCCGTCATGGAGAAGGCCGCATCTTCAGTTCCATCGAAGAAGTCCTGACCGCCTACGACCTGGGCTACGTAGATATCCATGCCCGCATCCGGCTGGAAACCACCGATTATTACAACGACAACCATGAGCGCCACGCCGACGGCAAACCGCGCGAGCGCATTGTCGAGACATCGCCGGGACGGGTTATCTTTAATACAGTGTTGCCGCCCGAAGCCCGTTTTGTTAACCGCGTGTTGGATAAAGGCGGCGTTACGTCTTTGATCAACAAGGTGTACCGCCTGTTGGGTGACGATGCCACCATTGAATTGGTAGACAGCATCAAGAACATCGGCTTCAAATACGCCACTATTTCCGGTACGACCATTGCCGTATCAGATCTGACTGTGCCGGAAGAGCGTGAAGAGATTTTGCTGACCGCCCGTAAGCGCGTGGACGAGATTGACCGCCAGTACCGTCGTGGTCTGTTGACTGAAGACGAGCAGTATCAGCGCACTGTGGAACAATGGAACAGCGCCAAGGATCAGGTGGAAAAAGCGGTACGCAACGCCATGGATCCCGGCAGCCCGATTGCCATTATGGCTTTGTCCGGCGCGGGTAAGGGTGGATTTGGCCCCATTACCCAGTTGGCCGGGATGCGCGGTCTGATGGCTGATCCCAGCGGCCGTATCATTGTCGTTCCCATCCAATCGAATTTCCGCATGGGCCTGAATACGCTGGAATACTTCATCTCCACACATGGCGCGCGTAAGGGTCTGGCGGATACCGCGCTGCGCACAGCCGACGCCGGTTATCTGACTCGTCGCCTGGTGGATATTGCCCAGGACATCATCATCATGGCCGATGATTGTGGCACGAAAAAAGGTATTTACGTGCGCCGCGCCGATAACTTTGGCAAACAGACATTGGCCGAACGGTTGTACGGCCGTGCCTCAGCGCAAAACGTGGTTGATTCAACAACGGGCGAAATTATCATCCACGAAGATGAATTGTTTACCGATGAATTGGCTCAGGCGGTTGACGCCTCTGGTATTGCTGAAGTCTACGTTTATTCGCCCATGACTTGTGAACTGCGACGTGGTGTATGCAAGAAATGTTATGGGATTGACCTAGCGCGCGGTAAGCTGATAGAACTGGGTACGGCCGTTGGTATAGTGGCGGCCCAATCCATCGGTGAACCGGGAACCCAGTTGACTCTGCGAACCTTCCACACCGGTGGTACGGCTTCTGCGGCCGGCGACATCACCCAGGGTTTGCCCCGCGTGGAAGAGTTGTTTGAGGCGCGCCAACGGCCTAAGGGCGAGGCCGTGATGACCGAAATTGGCGGCATCGCCGAAATTCGCATGGTGGATGGCGTGCGCCACGTCTTTGTCACTGAAAGCAAACTGGTAGAAGACGTCTACGAAATCCCTGGCGATTGGCAGATTAAATTTGACGGTGAAGAAGAAGTAGACCCCGGCGCGATCATCGCCGAAAAAGATGACGAAATCATCACTGCCCGGCATGGCGGACACCTGGTGCGCGACGCGCGCGGTTTGCGGGTGATCTGGGAAAGCCGTGACGAGCGCGATTACGAAATTCCCGCCGGTATGCGTATGTTGATCTCCGACGGCCAGATGGTAAACGCCGGTGATCAATTGACCGAAGGTTCCAAGAATCCGCACCGCATTCTGGAAATCTTGGGCCGTGATGCCGTAACCCAATACCTGCTGCGTGAAATGCAGATCGTTTACCGCCCGCAAGGCCAGAACATTCACGACAAGCATTTCGAGGTCATCATTCGCAAGATGTTGAGCAAAGTGATTGTGACCGCTTCGGGTGACACGGAAATGCTGCCCGGCGAACTGATCGATCTGGCCCTCTTCCAGGCCAATAATGAGGAAATCATCGAAGAAGGTGGCATCCCGGCCCAGGCAGAGTCGGTGTTATTGGGTGTTACCAAAGCGGCGTTGAACACGGAGAGCTTCCTCTCGGCCAGTTCCTTCCAGCACACCATCAAAGTGCTGGCTGGCGCGGCCATTGGCGGCCGTGAAGACCACCTGCATGGTTTGAAGGAAAACGTGATCATCGGTAAGTTGATACCTGCCGGGACCGGCTTCAATAAACATCAGCAGCAGTTGGTAGCGCGTGAAGAGATGCGTGTAAGCGCCCTGGCTGAGGACATTGATCTGAGCAAAACGCTGATCGGTGACGATACGGATGAGGATATTCTGGCGGCCATTGCCGCGGCGGCGGCGTTGGATGTGGCCGATGCCCAACGATTGTCCGGCAAGCTGGATATGGACCTGGATTAAGCAGCGCAACAAAAACCAGGCATAGCTCATATCGAGGGCCATGCCTGGCTTAAGAAGGTAAAAAGGCGACCTCAACAGGTCGCCTTTTTTGTGTCTGGTTTGTGGTCAGGCGCTGCGTTGTAAGAGCATTTCTGTGAGTTCGTGCAGGGCTGTGGCGGCACGGCCGTTTGGTTGGGCGGCCTGCAAATGGTCAACGGCTCCTTCTGAATATTCGCTGGCTTTGCTTTGCGTGAATTCACGGGCGCCGTGCGCATCCAACAGGTGAATGGCCTGCTGCACGAAAGCGGCATCTGGCGCTGCTGCGGCATAAAGCTGGCGCAGTTCAGCGCTGCGCTCCAGCCCATAGAGAACCGGCAGCGTCTTCTTCTTGGTGATGATGTCGGTGGCAGCCGATTTGCCGGTGACAGTTTCGTCGCCCCAGATGCCGAGGATGTCGTCTTTTACCTGGAACGCCAGGCCGAGGTCCAGGCCAAACTGCGCATAGTGAGCGACAATCGCTTCGTCGGCGCCGGCAATGCGGGCGCCCAGTTCGGTGGCAAGGGAGACGAGTACGGCCGTTTTGCCTTCAATCATCGCCATGTACTCGGCCACGCTCACTTCGGTCCGCTTTTCAAAGTCCATGTCGTCGTGTTGCCCTTGCGTCAGCCCCAGGCAGGTCTCGTCGAAACGGCGCAGCGCCTCCACGACGATGGGCGCAGTGACGCCGCGCTCAATGAGCCGGTTCAGCGCCAGGTGGGCCAGGGCAAACATGGCGTCGCCGGTGTTGATGGCCTGCTCAATGCCCCAGATCGTCCAGACCGTCTTGCGACCGCGCCGGGTAGGGCTGGCGTCTTCGATGTCGTCGTGGACCAGCGAGAAGTTGTGTAGGATTTCGATGGCGGCGGCCGCCGGCAGCGCCTGCCGCCAATCGCCGCCGGCCGCTTCACAGGTTAACAGGCAGAGTAACGGCCGTATCTGTTTACCAGGGTGTACCTGAGCCGGCTGCATCTGCTCATCTATCCAACCCATGTGGTAATGGATCATGCCGTAGAATGATCCTGGTGTGTTGTCATCGGTGTTCAGGACGGACTTCATTTCCTCGTTCAGAGCGGCTAACATGGTTTGCGAGAGGTTTTTTAGTTCAGAGGACATCAGACTTGTTCCCGTTTTTGTGGTTTTGTTCGTGTGGGTTTGAAGCGAACAGACCCCTAAAATTGGCGCAGCAGCGGCGTTTGGCCCAGCGCGGACACATCGGCCGCACCACTGCAAAACATAGCGATTCGCAGCTCGTCGGTGATGGTGGCAGCCAGTTCGACAACGCCGTCCACGCCGTCCTTGCTGGCGGCGCGCAGGAAATCGCCAGCAAAGCCGACCAGGTTGGCTCCTAGAGCGATGCACTTGGCAGCGTCTATTCCATTGCGGATGCCGCCGCTGGCGAAGATTGGCAGGGCGGGGGCAGCGGCGCGGCAGTATTGGATGGAAACGGCCGTTGGAATTCCCCAATCAATAAACGCCCCAGCCACCCGCGCATGGCGCGCCGTCGGGGCGCGGTACATCTCTACCTGGCTCCAGGAGGTACCACCGGCGCCGGCCACGTCAATCGCGGCCACGCCGGCCGCCGCCAGTTGGCGCGCCGTCCCTTCAGCAAAACCCCAGCCCACCTCTTTGGCAATGACCGGCACGGGCAGGGCGCGACAAATCGCTTCAACTTTTGCCAGCAGCCCGGCGAAGTTGCCATCACCTTCCGGCTGCACCGCTTCCTGTAAGGCATTAAAGTGCAAAATCAGGGCATCGGCTTCAATCATGTCTACGGCGCGGCGGCATTGGTCCAGGCCGTAGCCATAATTTAACTGCACCGCGCCCAGATTGGCGAACAGCAGCACATCCGGCGCTACGTCGCGCACCCGATAGGTATCGGCCAGGGTGGGGTCTTCGATACCGGCGCGCTGTGAACCGAGGCCCATAGCAATGCCAACCGACTGCGCGGCGGCGGCCAGGGTGCGGTTGATCTGCCGCGCTTCGGCTGTGCCGCCGGTCATGGAAGAAATGAGCAGCGGCATAGACAGGCGTTTGCCAAAAATTTGGGTGGTGGTGTCCACCTCATCGAGGTTAAGTTCCGGCAGGGCTTGATGGAGAAAGAAGTAACTTTCCAGGCCGGTGGTCAGTTTGTTAAACTGGACGTTTTCCTCTAAGTTGATGCGGATGTGGTCGGCTTTGCGGCTTTCGTGACTTTCGTCAGGTGGGTTGTCAGATGTGAGCGGTTTACTGTGTGATTGCTGTATGTTGCTGGTCTTGTGCATAGAAGACTCCATTCTGTGAACTGAGGCAAAGTATACAACGTGGGGCAACTTGTGGCGAGTTTGCCGATTCCTGTACGATTTGCAGCCGTTATTCGCCACCCTGATAGCGCTGCGTTAAAATAGCTTGTCTGACGTTTAACGTCTAACCAAAGGAGGTTTTATGCGTGTATTAATTACGGGTGCGGCCGGTTTCTTAGGCTCACATTTGTGCGATCGTTTCATTAAAGAGGGGCATACCGTTGTCGGTATGGACAACCTGATTACGGGCAACATGGATAATATTGCCCATTTGTTTGGCAATGATCGCTTCTCGTTTATCAAGCATGACGTGAGCAATCATATTTATGTGCCTGGCGCTTTGGACGCGGTGCTGCACTTTGCTTCGCCCGCCAGCCCCAATGATTACCTGGCGCATCCCATCCCAACGTTGAAAGTGGGTTCGTTGGGGACGCACAACACGTTGGGGCTGGCCAAGGTGAAGGATGCCCGTTATTTGCTGGCTTCTACGTCAGAAGTATATGGCGACCCGCAGGTCAATCCGCAGCCGGAAACATATTGGGGCAACGTGAATCCCATCGGGCCGCGCGGCGTGTATGACGAGGCAAAACGCTTTGCCGAGGCGATGGTATTGGCCTACCAGCGGTATCATGGCCTGGAGACGCGCATTGTGCGCATTTTTAACACTTATGGCCCGCGGATGCGTTTGAATGACGGCCGTGTTGTGCCCAATTTCATCTACCAGGCGCTCAGCAACAAACCGCTGACGGTGTATGGCGATGGCAGCCAGACCCGCTCCTTCCAGTATTACACCGATCTGGTCGAAGGCATTTACCGCCTGCTGTTTTCGGCCGAATCGCTGCCGGTGAACATTGGCAATCCCACCGAAATGTCTATTCTGCAATTTGCCAAAGCGGTGCTGGAGGTTTCGGGCAGTCAGTCGGACATTTTGTTTGTCAGCCCCAAGGATGACCGCTTTACCGATGACCCGAAACTGCGCCAGCCGGACATCAGCAAGGCGCGGCGCGTGTTGGGCTGGGAGCCAAAGGTCGAACTGCGCGAAGGACTGCACGAGACGGTCGCCTATTTCCGGCCTCGTGTCTGAGATGATGTGATGGTAACGGCCGTTGGTTGCACCAAGACCAACGGCCGTTTTTCTTTCCCCATGAATGGCTTTTCCCCTCTGCCTTGGACAAGTGAACGGCGCTCATTGGTGTGGTACGCTGCCCTGGCGACGGCCGTTGGCTTGCTGTTGGCGCGGCTGCCGCTGCTGTGGGGCGCGGCGCTGGTGGGCGGCACGGCCGTTTTCCTGCTCACCCTCATCCAGCCCTTATTTGGGCTGGGGCTGGTCTTGCTGTTGGGGCCTTTTGGCGCGTTAGAGAGCGTACTCTTTGGCTGGGGGTTGGACAGCGGCCAGGCGCTGCTGCTGTTCACGCTGGCCGCCTGGCTGGCACGCGGTCTCTCGCGCCGCCGCGTTGTCATCCCCCATACCTTCCTTAATGTCCCGTTGGGGCTTTTTGTGCTGGTGATGGCCCTGACGCTGCTGGACGCGCCTTTGTTGACGGTGGGGCTGCGCGAGCTGGCAAAATGGGTGCAAATTGGCCTGTTGGTGCTGCTGGTGGTGGACCTGACGCAGGAGATGAGGGGGGGAGAGTACGGCCGTTACGCGCCCTGGCTGTTGGCCGGTATGCTGCTGTTATCCGGTGTGGCGCAGGCCATGATCGGTATTTGGCAGTTTGGGCTGCGCGGCGACGGGCCGGATCATTTTTTGGTGTTGGGGCGCTTTTTCCGGGCCGCCGGCACATTCGAGCAGCCCAACCCATATGGCGGTTTCATGAATTTGTCTGTGCTGTTGGCGACCGGCATCTTGTTGGCTCTGCTGACACGCGCCTGGGCGCATTGGCGGTGTCCCACCGACGGCGTGCGGCTCACGGCATACGCGATACGCATCTTCATCATCGGCGTCATAACGGCGCTCACCGGTTTGGCGGTATTGGTCTCCTGGAGTCGTGGCGCGTGGTTGGGATTGGCGGCGGGAACAGCCGTGCTGCTCTTCTGCTGGCCGCGGCAGCGACGTTGGGGCGTGGCCTTGCTGCTGGTGGGCGGCCTGCTCTTGTGGGCCGGGCTGCAATGGAACCTGATCCCGGCGGGCATTACCGACCGGCTCGTGGGCTTTGGCCAGGATTTGCAGCTTGGCGATGCGCGCGGCATAGACATCAACGACGCCAATTACGCCGTGCTAGAACGGCTGGCGCATTGGCAGGCGGCCCTGGACATGGCCCGCCAACAGGTGTGGTGGGGGGTTGGCTTTGGCAATTACGAACCGGCCTACGCCGACTACGCCCTCATTAATTGGCCCGACGCTTTGGGCCATGCCCATAATTATTATCTCAACCTGCTGGCCGAAACCGGGGTGATCGGGTTGTTGGCCTATCTCGCCTTATGGGCTGTTATTGTCTGGCAGACGTGGCGGCTTTTGCCGCAGCTGGCTGGCGTGGAGCGCGGGCTGGCTCTGGGCTTGTTGGCCGCCTGGACGGCGCTGGCGGTGCATCATCTGGTGGACAAGCTGTATGTGAACAATGTGTATGTTCATCTGGGCGTGATGCTGGGGTTGTTGGTTGTGCTGCGTGAAGCGGCAGAAAGTGAATCACAAAAATCAGTTGGTGAGGCATAGCACGTTCATGATCGCTCTGTTTGCCCGTATTGTCGCTAATTTTGGCATCAAACCCAAAGAGGCCGAGCGCTTCTTTAAGTTTTTGGTGGTGGGAACCATTGGCTTTGTCGTGGATTTTGGCACGCTGACGCTGCTTAAAGAGACGACAGGTCTGGCAACGGTGGTTGCCAATACAATTTCGTTTACGTTGGCGGTTATCAGCAATTTTACCCTGAACCGGTATTGGACTTACCCAGATTCGCGCACTAAGAGTATTATGTCGCAGATGGGCCAATTTATTACGGTCAGTGTTATTGGTCTGGCGATTAACAATGTCATTTTGGTATTGTTGGAACATGCCTTTGACCTGGTGTTGGCGCAGATGGCTGTGCCGCTGCCCGGTTATGTTCCGGGAAAAGTAATTGCCACCATCGTTGTGTTGTTTTGGAATTTCTTTGCCAACCGTTTTTGGACTTATGGTGACGTGGAGTAATGCGCATTGGCATTGACGTGACCTCGGCGTTGACGCAGGGTGGCGGGATTGGGCGTTATACGCGGGAATTGGTCCGGGCGCTGGTGGCGCTGGACGGCCGTTCCACCTATCACCTCTTCGCCGCCAGACAAACCGGACCAACGGCCGTGCCCCACCCCCTACCCACCGGCCCCCACATTCGCCGCCACACCGCGCCGCTGACTGAGCCGTGGCTCTACCGCCTCTGGTATCGCCTGCGGATTCCCGCGCCGGTGCAGTGGGTGACAGGCCCGTTGGATTTGTTCCACTCGCCCGATTTTGTCTTGCCGCCGGTCAGTGGCGGCATTCCCACCTTACTCACCGTTCACGATCTGTCGTTTGTTCATTACCCGGAAGTGTATCCGGCGGTGTTGGTCAACTACCTGAACCGGGTTGTGCCCTGGTCTATTGGCCGGGCGAGCCATATTTTGGCCGATTCGGCGGCGACAAAGGCGGATTTAATAGCTGTCTGGCAGGTCCCAGAGGCCAAAATTACGGTGTTGTACAGCGGCGTTCATGAGCAGTTTCAGCCGGTGACGGAACAAGAGGTGTTAACGGCCGTTACTGCCCATTATCAGCTAGACGACGCTCCTTACTTCTTGACGGTGGGTACGGTACAGCCGCGCAAGAATTACCAGATGCTCATCCGCGCTTTTGCGCCGGTGGCTGCCGAATGGCCCCATAACCTGGTGATTGCCGGTGGCAAGGGTTGGCTGTACGATGATATGCTGGCCGAAGTGGCGCGGCAAGGGTTAAACGGCCGTGTTCGATTCACCGGTTTTGTCGCCGACGAGGATTTACCGGCTTTGTACAGTGGCGCAACCCTCTTTTTGTTCCCCAGCCTGTATGAAGGCTTTGGCCTGCCCTTGTTGGAAGCCATGCAGTGCGGCGTGCCGGTGGTTACATCGGACGCTTCCTCTCTGCCGGAAGTGGTGGGGGGCAAGGGAAATGGGGAAACGGCCGTGCTGCTTTCCCCCCATGACTCATCGGCCTGGACCCAGGCCATGCAAACCCTGTTGGCTGATCCCGCCCGCCGCGCCCGGTTGGTGGCCGCGGGCTATCGGCAGGCGCGCCAATTTACCTGGCGCAAAGCCGCCGCGCAGCTCCTAAACCTATACCAGTCACTCGCTCATCAACCTTCAGAAAGAGCCTGGTAGTTACACCAATGACCAAAGTACGATATACCGCCCCCCGCCTCTCAGGTATCATACAACGACGAAAGGTTTGTATTCACAAAGTTCCTGGCAAAGACAGATTTCAACACATACACACTACACACCTAAATGCTAAACATTCAGACCATCGAAACAGTGGTTCTGCCCATTTGCAGCTTTTCACTCAGCGGACCCGACATAGAGCGCAGTGCACTGGCATTTATTGCTATTGGCGAGGGCCAGAACCGCAGCTATCTGCTGCAATGGAATGCACAGTGGGGGGTGTTCAACCTTATCGGCGGCAAAGTAGACAATGCGCGTGGTGATAGCAATTCATTTATGCGGGCCATTTGCCGCGAAATCGAAGAAGAAATGGGCCTAACCAGTCCCCATGACTGTTACATTGTCAAGGAATTGAAGCAAATCTACCTCCGCCAATTTTCGCAGCGCTACAAGATGTTGAAAAACTATCATTTTTGCGTGTTTGCCATAGATATTTTCCCCGAATTACCCCTGGATCGTAGACGACAATATACATTCGCTCGCTGGTTATCAACCGGTCGGGAAAACGTATACGTTTCCGCCGAAGAAATTTGTCAACTGCGCACCAAAGATAACCGGCCCATTTCCATGACAACCCGGTATATTTTGCAAATGTTGGACGAAATCCCCTGTAGGTGATTCATTTGCGCCGCCTGGCAGCTGCTTGCTGAATACAAGCGTCCCGTTATTTCCCCATTCTGGTACAAAATTCCTACCACTGGCAATTCCTAATTTTCGCATATTCGTGCATACTATGTGGATACGTTATGTTATTCACAACGCAAACCTTTTTACCGTAGTACTTACAACTAGATAACAAGCCCGAACAAGGAGTGAACCCTTATGTCGGCTGGTGGAACGACAAATTTACTGCATGGCGTGATGAAGCTGAAAACCGTCTGTGTGGGGGGGCACTTTGCCCAGGCGCAGGCGTCCATCCAATCGGACCAGTTTCCAGGCAACGTGCTGCGCCACACCAACGATTTCCGTTTTTTTATAGCCAATTCCTTTGAAAAAGCGCTGCGGGTTGTTGTGCAAGACCAGGATATAGACCTGGTTTTTGTGGACGCTGACTTTGATCCGCTGCCGGAAATTACCATGCTGATCACCCAGATTCGGGAGGTGCGCGCCCGGCTGCCGGTGATTGTTTTTACCAGCGCCCCCGACGACCGGATGCGCTATCTGATGCGTGAAGGGGCGGCCTGGCATTTTGCCAAACAATCACCCAGGTTGGAGCAGTTGAACGAGCAGATTCAGCAGCATGTTTTTTCGCCGGTGGTCTGGCCGGATATTTTTGACCGGTATGCCAACGATGCCGTTAAGCCGCGTATTGAACCGGGGCTGAGTCATTCTGATCTGGTGGCGTTGAATGACAACCCGGAGGAACGCTACATTATCAAGCGCTTGTTCGCCAGCAGCGATGTGGTGCAGATTTTTCGGATGGATGAGGGGTTTAGTGGTTCGCGTATTTATCGGGTGAAACCGGCCAATGAACTGCGGCGCATCCTTAAAATTGATGTGGCCGACAGGCTGGAGATGATTCAAGAAAAGCAAGATACGCTGATCCAACCGCGCCTGAATCAGCGGTTGGGGCAGATTCAGGGCAAGATGGTGCGCGGGCAGCATCTTGCGGGCGCCTGTTACGCTCTGGCCGGTTCGCGGCGCGACGCGATGACGCTGACTCAATTTTTGCAGGACCAAAACTGGCTGCGCAAAGAGTTGATTGATGGGCTGCTGGAACAACTTCAGACCAGTCTGGAGCAGTTATATGTGGGCAGCAGTGACGTGGAGCTGCGCTATTGGGCGCCGTTGTATTCGCGGGTGCTGCCGCCGCACCTGACGCTGGCGGATGCGATGCTGGTAGAGCATGACGGCCGTCATACCGCAGAAATGACGCTCGCCGCCTCAGAACTCAACACACTCTCCTCTGTGCCGGGCAGCGCTAAATTGCAGACCATCCACCAGGCCGTCCGCGGCGGCGAAGAACCGTGGATGACGTTGTGCGGCTTTGAAGTGGCCGAGATAGACACCGCGCATGGGGTGGTGTATTTGCACGACGATTTGCTGGCGAAGTACCCGGCATCGCCATTGCTCAAGAGCAAAAATCATCCGATTGTGCGCTTCAAGGTTGCCTTTTCGGAATCGGAATGGGGCGTATTGACTCATCCGCTGATCCGCCGGGGCAAGCGGATTTGCGTTCGCGGCCGGGTGGTGGCTACCCAGGAGACGATTTTGGCGCGCAACATTGCGGCGATTACGGAACGGCCGTACAACTTTCAATCCGACAGCTTCGACCTGGCTGGCGGCCAATTTATTGCGCCCGTCACCAACGTGCGCTGCCTGTTGTGGGAAATCGGCCGGGAGGACATGATCATGCCCATTCCGCAGATTTCGCCGGTGGTGCATGGCGACCTGAATACCACCAATGTGTTGGTAGAATCTGGCGAAACGGATGTTTCCGTCTGGCTGATTGACTTTTCCGACGCCCGGCCCGGCCATATCTATTTTGACCTGGCTAAGTTGGAAGTTGAATTTCGCACCCACGTTTTGTTCCGTCTGTATAAAGCTATGGTGGACGAAGGTCTGTGGGATACGGAGACAGCGTTTAAGTTCTCTCTGCTGGTAGAGGATGTTCTCTGGCGGGGCACAGATGGCGACTTTGGCGAATTTGTCAGCGATTTGCGTGAGTATCGGCCGCTGTGGTATGACACCTTGTACGCGCAGTTTCCCCTTTATTCAGAGAACCTGTTTTACTTTTTGTTCTCGCTGCGCCAGATGGCCAAAGCGCATAGTCCTGAGCGTTTTAAGTATCATTATCCCGTTGCGGTTTTTTTTCAGAGTATGGCCGCCCTCAAATTTGCGGAATTGGAGAATGAACCCTGGTATCCCTGGGCCAAACGCCTGGCGCTGTGCGCCGGTCTGGTGGCCGGTAAACAGGCGGTGCGGGGGATTCAACGGCCGTTAGAAGTCAATCGCATCCTCAACGCCCTACGCACCCGCAGCGCCTTTGCCCTCGTCACCATTGGCAGCGGTGAGGACCAGAAGTATTTGCTGCAATGGAATGCCAACTGGGATATGTTCAACCTGGTGGGCGGCCGTATGGACAACACGCAGGGCGACCGCGACTCCTTTGCTCGTACTATCCAACGCAAACTACAGGAAGAATTAGGGCTGCAAAGTCCGCGTGATTACCGGATTGTCTGGGAGTATAAACCGCTGTACCAACGCCAGTTTTCGCAGCGTGATTTTGTGTTTAAAGATTATGAATTTCACGTGTTCAAAATTGAGTTTTTGCCCCGGCATCCGCTGACGCGCGAGGAATATGATTGGCTGGCGCAGCGGCTTTCGCCGGAACGGGAGAATGTGTTGGTGTCCCGCGCCGAGATAGAACGGCTGCGCACATTGTCTGACCGGCAAATCTCGGCCACGACGCGCATGATTTTGTACGAGTTGGGCGAAATCAAGGCTGAAGAGCGCGACATACCGTTGTCGTTGGAGTTTAAGCTGGCAAACGGCCGTGTCGTCGTCACTCGTGGTCGGGCGCAGCTTGTGGGGCAGTTGGGCAACCCCCGGTTTGCCGATATCGTCGAAAACGTCGCCCTGGAAGTGCTGCCTTCTCCCACTTACGAAACCGAAAAAGATTCGGCCGTGCTGCCCATCGGAACCATTAACCCAGGGCAAGATGTGCCTATCACCATCTGGCTGCGCCCCCGCGAGAAAGAGGCGCAGGTGCGGCTGCGCGCCACCTATTACGACGCCCGCGGCCACGAACACCGGCAAATCCTGGAAAGCCGGGTCCAATTCGAGTCTCAAGTGCGTTCCGCTTTTCACGTAGACAATCCTTACGTGGTTGGCAAACCACTCACCCCCGCCTCAGAAGCATTGTACATGGGGCGTGAAGACGTCTTTCGCTGGATCGAAGAAAATCTGATCGGCAAAACGCAACCGCACACTCTGATCCTCTACGGGCAGCGGCGCATGGGCAAAACTTCCACACTCTATCAATTGGTCGGTGGTCATCGCGGCCAGAACATCCGCGAATATCCCGGTTATCCGATTTTTCCTGTCTACATTGATCTACAACGGCTGGCCGGCTGTGAGACAACCGAGTTTTTCGACCGACTCAGCCGCGACATTGCCCGCAACCTGGGCCAACGGCAGATCAACGTTGCGCCGCCAGCGGCCTGGTCGTCCAATGCCTCGATCTATCGCGAATTTGATGATTTTCTGGACAAAGTGGAGGCCAGCCTGCCGGAAAATGGATTGCTGGTCTTGGTGATAGACGAGTTGGAGCAGTTGCAGGTGGGCATAGAACGAGGCCAACTGCATCAGGATATACTGCCTTACCTGCGCTCGTTGATGCAGCACCGCGCCCGCATGACCTTTATTCTGGTGGGCACAAACCAGTTGGTTGAGGAGTATTGGAGCATCATTTTTCATGTGGGCATCAGCCGGGAGATTGTGCCGTTAACCCGCGACGAGACAGAGCGCCTCATTCGTGACCCGGTTTCACCGATGATTCAATATGACGACCTGGCGATTGACCGCATCTGGTTGGCGGCGCGCGGCCATCCTTATTTTAGCCAGCTTATTTGCCACCGGCTGATCAGCGCCACGAACCTGACCGGTGACCGCAGTAAGTTGATTTCTATCGCCGATGTGCGCGAGACGTTTAACCGTATTATTGAGGAAGATGACAGCCACCTGCTGCACTTGTGGAGCGAGTCTTCGCGGGACGAGCAGTTGGTTCTGGCGGCTTTGTCTGGCGGCTCGGATCAGGCAGAGGAATCTATTTCCCGGCCAGAAATTATCTCCCGGCTGCGCGACACGAATTTTGCCGACGAGGAGTTGAACCAGGCCTTGAAGCGATTGGAGCAGCGACGGTTGGTGGTGCGCCAGCCGGTGGAACGGGAGCTGCAAACGCGGCTGCCGCGCCCCGGCGGCTGGCAGCCGACGCTGATCAGCAAAGATTATACCTATTCGGTGTCGTTTGATTTGCTGCGTGGCTGGATTGTGAGTAAACGGCCGTTAGGCTCGCTGTTAGACTGATTTCCATGTTTTGTCATCCCAGAGGGAGCTGCGTATGTTAACCTACATTGTCGGCCATCCGATTAAACGGTCGGAAGATTTTTACGGCCGTAACCGCCAAACCGCCCGTTTTTTTGAAATCGTCGCCGGAACGCAGGCCCAATCGCTCAGCGTTTTGGGAGTGCGCCGCGCCGGCAAAACCTCTTTCCTGCAATACGTCTCCCATTGGGAAATCATGGGGCGCTATGTGCCCAATCCACGCGACTACGTGATGGTCTTCATAGACATGTCTTTTTGCAAGACGCCGGCCAATTTTTATGCCCGCTTGCTAAACAAGCTCAACCAGTCGCTTAGCGGTACAAAACCGCTGAATTTCTGGCAGCCAACAGCCGACGAAGTTACCCTGTACGACATTGAAGCCCTGTTGTGCCAATACCCGCACCGGCGCATCATCTTGCTGTTGGACGAATTTGACCATATTCGCACCGGCGCGTTTAACGAGGATTTCCTGGCCGAACTGCGGGCGATGACCGGGATGTTGGAGTATGAATTGGCCTGCGTCACCGCCTCTTATTGGAACTTGTATCAATTAGGCCAACACATCGGCCTGCCGCCAACATCGCCGTTCTATAACATTTTTTATCCCACGCCCCTCTACCTGCCCGGCCTGGAATTGGCCGATGTGGAACTGCTCATTCGTCAACCGGCGGCGCAGACGGGGTTGTTGTACGCCGACGCCGAAATTGCCGACATCCATGCTCTGGCCGGTTCGCTGCCGTTTTTTATCCAGGCGGCGGCTGCTAGATGGTACGAGACCAGGTTGTATGGCCTGCCGCCCACGTTCAATGAGTTGCTGCCCCAATTGGTGACTTCCCTGGCGCCCTATTGCGACCAATGGTGGCGCGATTTGTCCCGCAGCGAGCGGATGTTTTTGCATAACCTGGCGATGCGCACGGCCGTTAGCGATTCCCACCACCATTCCTATGAGCGCAATACCGCCCGCCAGCGGCTGCACGCTTATGGCCTGATTGTGCCCGGTCGGGATGGCTGGGCAGTGAATGGCGCGGTCTTTGCCGAGTGGATACGCCAGTTTGGCGACATGGAAGACAATGGGGTGGTGGAGGAAACGGCCGTTTCCCCGGCCATCAACCTGACCCAACTGCGTCACTTACTCAACGACCACTTTAACCACGACGAACTGCGCACCCTCTGTTTTGACCTGAATCTGGATTACGAAGCGCTGCCTGGCGAAAGCAAAGGCGGTAAAGTGCGCGAACTGCTGGCCTACATGCAGCGCCGTGAACAAGGGCTTGAGCGTCTGATTACGGCCGTTCGCCGCGAGCGTGGGCAGATCGTGTAGAGCCGTAAGCCGTAGAGCCGTAAGCCGTAGGCCGTAAGCCGTAGGCCGAACAGGGCTTACGGAACCCTCGCCTGTCCCGCAAAATCAGCTATGATCCCCGGTATGCGTCGAGCAATGCGTCAACATGCAGCGGTAGGCATCATTCTGCTCTTCTATCTGGTGGTGGGGGCGCTGTACGCCTTGAACACCCCAAATTGGCAGGCCCCTGACGAACCGGCCCATTACAACGTTGTGCGGCAGTTGGCAAACGGCCGTCTGCCCATCATCCAACCTGGCGACTACGACCAGGCACTCATTGGGCAGGTCCTCTCCGCCAAACCCCCCTTTCCGCCGGAAATTTCCCTGGAACCCATGTCTTATGAAGATTGGCAGCCGCCGCTCTATTACCTGCTCCAGACGCCTGTTTTTATGCTCTCCGGCGGCTCGTTAATGGCGCTGCGGCTGGTATCGCTGCTCCTGGGCGCGGGCGTGGTGCTGCTGGCCTATGGCCTGGCCTGGCGGCTGTTTGCCGGGCAAACCTGGCTGGCGTTGACGACGGCCGTTTTTGTCGCATTTCTGCCGCAGCACCTGGCGATGATGGCGTCTGTCAACAACGACGCCCTGGCGGAACTGCTGATCGCCGCCATTTTGTTTGTCCTGGTAGGTTGGGTAGAGAACGAGAAACCGGCAGCGGCGAACGAGGAACAAAGGACGCTGCTGACGTTGGGGCTGTTGCTGGGTCTGGGGTATCTGACAAAGGGCACGGTGTATCCGCTGACGGCCGTTGTCGGGTTGACGCTGTTGAGGCGTTATTGGGGGCGCTGGGGCGCACTGCTGCGCGCCGGGCTGTGGCTGGCTGCGCCGGCCGGGTTGTTGGGGCTGCTCTGGTGGGTGCGCAATGTGGCCGTTTATGGCGGGCTGGATGTATTAGGCAAAGCGGCCCATGACGCGGTTGTTGTCGGCCAGCCGCGCACGGCCGAATGGGTTGCCAGCATGGGTCGCCCGGCTGTGGTCCGCGCCTTCATTGCCACGACCTTCAACAGCTTTTGGGGCCAGTTTGGCTGGATGGCTGCGCCGTTGGACGGCCGTCTCTACCGGCTGTTGTGGCTGTTTACGGCCGTGTGGAGCGTGGGGCTGGCGCTGGCTCTGTGGCGTTGGTGGGACAAAAAACGGCCGTCAGCGACGGCCGTACTCATCCTATTCGGTACATTTCTATTGTCCCTGGCCGTGCATGTGGTCTACAACTTCACCTTTGTGCAGCACCAGGGACGTTACCTCTTTCCGGCGCTGCTGCCCATTGGTGTGGGCGTGAGTGTGGGGTTGGCGGTCTGGTTACGGCCGTTCATCCGCCGCTGGCCGCCGCTGCGGTTTGCCCTGCCCCTGGGCCTGGGCCTGGCAATGCTTGCCCTCTCCCTGTTTGCCCTGTTTCGTGTCGTCATCCCCTACTTGTAACGCTTCTCTGAGCTTCCCTGTAGTAAACCCCTCTCCCTTTGGGAGAGAGAGCCGGTTCCCTCCCCCGCTGGGGGAGGGCTGGGGAAGGGACAACCGCAGAATTCATCAGAGACCCCTTGTAACAAACATCATTCAGGTACCCGCGCGCCGACCCATTATGCCTCGCTGAGCAGCGCCTGCCGCGCCTGCTGCAAATTCGCCTGCTGCGCTTCGCTCAGCGTCGGATAGGCCAGATTTAACGATTCCAATTTGCTGACAATCACATCGGCGATGGCCGCCCGTGTAAACCACTTATGGTCGGCCGGGATGATGTGCCAGGGCGCCCATTCCGTGCTGGTATGGCTAAAACAATCCTCATAAGCCGCCTGGTAAGCATCCCAATGGCCTCGCTCTTTGGTATCGGCCGTCGAAAACTTCCAATTCTTCTCCGGTGTTTCGATCCGCGACAGAAAGCGTTTTTTCTGCTCTTCTTTAGACAGGTGCAAGAAAAATTTCAGGATGATGATGCCGTTACGCACCAGGTATTTCTCAAAATGATTGATGTCTTCAAAGCGATTTTGCCACACGTCTGGCCCCCGGCGCGAGGGCGGCAGCTTCTGCCCGTCCAGGATGGCCGGATGGACGCGCACCACCAGAACCTCCTCGTAATAAGAGCGGTTAAAGATGCCGAAACGGCCGCGTTCTGGCAGACGAATCATGCAGCGCCAGAGGAAATCGTGGTCCAGCTCTTCGTCGGATGGTTTTTTGAAGCTGAACACCTGGCAGCCCTGAGGATTCACGCCAGACATGACGTGTTTGATCGCCCCATCTTTCCCGGCCGCGTCTGGCGCTTGCAAGATGATGAGCAGGGAGTAATTGTCCTGTGCGTAAAACACATCTTGCAGCGACTGAAGTCGTTTTAGGTCGTCGGCTAACTGCTTTTCAGCTTCCTTTTTGTGGCTGAAGTGGCCGGTGAAGCCGGAGTCATGGTCGGCCAGGCGAATGGCCTGACCTGGGGGAGCGATAAATGTGTTTGGGTCCATCAGGCGAGTCTCCTTTTATCTGATGCGCAGCCGCGGCTGCTAACCGTGTCCCAGCGGCGCGATTTGCCAACATCTTACTTGACAAGGTGACAAGGTAACATCTGACAAGGTGACAAAAATGCCAGATGATGACCTTTGCAAATGTATTGTTACTATAACGACTGCGTTTGGCTTGCGCAAGCTCGCTGCCCTCCGCCCATGATTGTTGCCTTATGTCTCCGGCGTGCGGCTGTGGATGGTGAGGTTTTGCACTTCCAGCCATTGGGTGGTGGGCACAGGCAGCACGCCCCAACGGAAACGGCCGTCATTCGTCGCCACCATGTATTGATTGTCCAGCCAACAGACAAAACCCAACGGGCCGCGAGGGCTGTGGTCGGATTGCAGCATGGTTTGCCCATCCACCCTAAACTGGCAGCCAGACGGCCGCCAGACCAATTCGTAGTGATGCCACGCCGTCAGGGCGACAGGCACGGGGGCGAAACTGATGCCCAGGCGGCGGCGCGTGGCCGGCCAGAGCCGTTTTTGCAGCGCCGGCAACCGGTTTAGCAGGGGGATGATGGGGGCCAGGGGAATCAGTGAAACGGCCGTGCCCTGGCCCGCGTCCAGAGTGGCTGCAAACCAACCGCGCCCGGGTCCGGCGGCAGCCAGGGGCAGGTCTGATGGCGCGGAGGCAAAAAAGAACCAGGTGGCCTGTGGCAGCGCCGGCCAGCGCACCGTCGGATCGCCAAAGGGGGCGTTCCAAAAGCCAAAGCCGCCCGTACCCACCAATTGGTCTGCTTCATGCGAAAACCGGGCATGGACGGACAACACTACACCTGGCCGCCAGCGATAATGGGAACGGCCGTGTCCCGTCGCCAGACCATAATCGTCAAACTGCGCATCGGCGTAGCCAGACTGCACCGGTGGCAGCCAACACGTCGTTGTCGGACCCCACGTTACACATCCGCCATGCAGTTCGAGCAGTCTAAAATCAGCCAGGTTCATCCGTCCTCTCGTTTTGGAAAGTCAACTTTGCGCAAAAAGCTGGCCTTCTTGCCAGAACTATCGTCGGCCAGCGGCAATCCCAATGTTGGTAGGGGCGAGACAGGCGGCAGCCGAGATGTTGGCGAATGGCCGAGACGTTGGCCCGCCTGTCCCGCCCCTACGAGAAGGTTCATCATTGGAATTGCTGGTCGGCCAGTTCGCGCCTGCTTATTGTCTGGGAATGGAGTATAATTGCGCCCACCAAGGAGAAGCATTTTTATGGAAATTACGTGGTACGGACTTAGCTGCTTTCGCATTGCCGATAGAAAACACGCAACGGTCATCACTGACCCCTATGATTCAAGCCTGGGGCTGCCCACACTGAAAATAAAAGGCGATGTTATCACAGTCAGCCATGACGCCAAAGGGCATAATAACCCGGAAGTCATTGGCGGCTATCAACATGTGCTGACGGGTCCTGGCGAGTATGAAATTGGCAACGTATTTATCACCGGCATTGCCCTGCCCGGCGAGACCAAATCCAGCCAAAACGTGATTTACGTGTTTGATTTTGACGGGCTGACAGTTGCCCATCTGGGCGATATGCAAAAAGTGCCCTCACAGACGCAAATCGAAGCGCTGGAAGAAGTGCGGGTGCTGCTTTTGCCCGTTGGCGGAGGCAAAAGCCTGAACGCGGCCCAGGCTTCTGAGCTGGTATCTATGTTGGAGCCGAATATCGTGGTCCCCATGCACTACCAGATACCCAATCTAACGATTGAGTTGGATGGCGTAGAACGTTTCTTGAAGGAAATGGGCGTTACGGAACCGAAAGAGGAAAGCGTCCTCAAAATTTCGGCGACTTCGCTGCCCGAAGAGACAGAAATTATCTTGCTGACGCCCCGATCATAGTTGGATGCTTATGATGACTAAACTTTTAATGCGCTGGAATATCCGTCCAGAAACCGAATCGGAATATTACGAATTTTTGGTTCATGAATTTATGCCGGGCATGAACAAACTAGGCATTGATGAAATTCAGGTGTGGTACACCACGTATGGCACTTGTGAACAGAAGTTAGCCAGCGGTATCGCCCCATCGGCGGACAAGATGAAAGTCGCGCTGCGCAGCACCGCCTGGAAGGAACTGCATGACAAACTGCAAACTTATGTGACCGATTTTAATCTGAAAATCGTATCTGCTAATCGTGGGTTTCAGATTTAGGGGTAGTCATGTGGCGGGCAACTTGGCAGCGCCAAAGAGGACTACGCCTGACCATGTTATCTGGTTAATGGCCCCTATTGTAACCAAAAAGCCTGTCCATCTGGGGCAGGCTTTTTTATCCTAATGGGCGATGGCAGGTTGATCGGTTGTGGCTAGACGGCCGTTGCTGGCGCTTTTTCTGGCTTTGTTTCTTTGGCGCTGCTGCTTTCGCCTGACTTGCTTTCACTGCTTTCCCGGTTTTCACCACCACTGCTGCTGTCCGCTGCCGCACTTTTTTCCGCTTTATCAGCCTTAGAGCCGGCCGTCAGGCTGGCGTTCTGGCCGGACCGGTTATCGGTGACGTAAAAACCTTTACCCTTAAACACAACACCAACAGTATTCACAACCCGCCGTATCTCTCCCTGGCACACAGGGCAGGCAGACAGCGGTTCATCCGTCATCCGCTGGCGAACTTCAAACTCATGGTCACACTCTTTGCAGCGATACATGTAAATCGGCATCTTACAATCCACACAGTCATGATTGATTTGCTAATCGTTTTGTCGAAAGTTGATTGTAACGGTCAGCCTATATTTTGACAACCCAACAACCGTGCATTATGCTATCACTGTTTTGTAAATTTTAGATAAACGCGCAGTCTATTGGCGGGGTCTGTTGACCCCATCATCACAAAAAAAGGAAGGCGAATCATGTCTATTCTGGAAACACATGCCAAAGTCAAAGCCCAAATATGGCAGGCCATTGACAATTCAGACATTGACGTAAGCGGGATTAACGCCGCAACGTTGTCCGCGCTGGTGGATTTAGCTGCGGGGTCGGCTTTGTCGGCGTTGGATGAAGAGATGAATTTGGAGCTGCAAAAAGAGGAGAAACCGGCGGTGGATACGGCCGTTGTCCCCGATGTATTAAGCGACGACAAGGAAGACATTCTCTGGGAAGGCCGTCCCTTCTTGTCTATCTCGCTTCATTACATCATCACCGATGAACGGATTCGTATCACTTCTGGCGTGTTGGGCAGAGCGCGGGAAAACATTGAACTGGTGCGCATTCAAGACGTGGATTACAAACAAACCATGTCTGAACGCATGATCAACATCGGCGATATTTCCATTCGCAGCCATGACCCCAGCCACCCATACGCCGAACTCAAGAATATTAAAGACCCAGAAGCCGTTTATGAGATTCTGCGCCGCGCCGTGCTGCACGCGCGCAAACGACATGGCTTTACCTATCGGGAAGAGATGTAAAAAAGCACCGGAGCGTCTGTTTCACTGGAAAACAGACGCTCCGGCTTTGTTTAGACGGCCGTTTCCGCTTCACAATGCGGCCAGGCGTCTTCCCCGGCCAACATTGCGGCCAGCGCCGGGCTGTCGGCATAATAACCACGATACGCCTCCGGCAGCAAAGCGGCAATGTGAATCATAATAAAATGGGTGGAAGCAGGCAGTTCCCTGGCCCGCACCCGCTGCCCGTTTGTCGGCAAAGTAAAGGGTTCACCAATGCGCACCTCCAACGTGGTGGAGCGGAGCTGCTTGAAGTTGCCAAACACGCGATCACAATTCACCAGACCAACCGGTAAAATCGGCACGCCGCAGCGGCTGGCTAAAAATGCCGCGCCATCTTTGGCGGCCATCAATTCCCCGGAAAAACTGCGCGTGCCTTCTGGAGCCAGGCCAAACACTGTGCCAGACTCAATCGCCGCCATCGCCAGACGCAGCGATTCCCGATCCGCCTCACCACGATTGATATAAATGGCGCCCAACCAGGCCATAATCGGCCCAAAAACAGGATGGGATCGCCATTTTTCCACGGCGAAGAAGCGCCACTTTTGCACCGGAAACGTCATCAGCAGCACCGGCGTGTCTACCACGCTGGTATGGTTGAGGACAACCATATAGGCTCCCCCAGCCGGAATGTTTTCCCGCCCGGTCACTTGAATGCGCGTCAGCAAAAGCAGACGCACCCCTTGCATGACCAGGCGCACAAGGCGATAACGAAAAAGCATGAAGTTCCTTCTCTACTCTATCTCTATTTCTATCTCTCCCCCAAATGCAGGCTGAGTATAGCGGATTTTTTGTTGGCCTACCATGCGCCACTTCCGCCGGGCATAGCCACCGGCTGATCACACTGGCGCAAAAACATGTTAAACTCTGGCCTGTGAGGAAGCCGATGCCGTTACCGGATGTTTTTACCCGCCACCTCTGGCTGCAACGTTTGGCGGAATGGCTTGTGCTGTTCCTGGTTCTGATTGGGGTGATCTGGGCCGCGACCCAAAGCCAGCAAGCGCCGCAGTTAGTGCTGCTCGGCTTGTTGACGGTGATTGCCCTTAACTTTAGCCTGCCGGTGGAACGCGGCTCGGCCGGACTTGTCCCGGTGGTGGTGATGAGCAGTTTGTTGATGGTGGGGTTGGAAACGGCCGTTACCCTGCTCATCATCAGCGTCATCCTGGCTGAAATTGCCCGCCCTCTGTGGAACCCATTGTGGGAATATGTGGACGTGGCTCGCCCATCCTGGACGCAGCGTTTTGGCGTGGGGCTGGTCCACCTCATCAGTCTGGTAGTGGCCGGCCTGGCCTTCGCCCGCCTGGGCGGCGTTGTGCCGTTGACCCTTGAATTTGTCGAAGAACTAGACCTGAATCGGCTGACACTGTTGGCGTTGGCCTATGGCGCCACTTATCTAGGGCTGACATGGCTGCTGTGGCTGCTGCTAAAACGGCCGTGGGCGCGCTTTTTCCAGGACCATGCCCTAACGATTGTCACCTTTGGTTTTTTGGCCCAGCCTTTTGCCTGGTTGGGCAGCATCACTTTTGTGCGCGATGGCCTGCCGACGTTTGTGATTTTTGCCATTGGCGTCAGCGTTTTCAGCGTTCTGGTGTGGTTGTCGTGGCAGCGGCGCTTCATTATGGAGCGGCGACTGGCCCAATTTGCTGCCCTGAACCAATCCGGCGCTTCCCTGCGCGAGACGCTGGATCTGCCCGACGTGCTGGCCCGCACCTATGCGTTGGTCTGTGAGTTAACGCCGGTAGATGATTTTGCCATCGTCTTGCGCGATGAGGCCGGGCGGTGGCAGCGGCCGTTTGCCAGCCAACCGGCACATCAGCCCGCAGAGCCTTACCAGCCGGACGACTTTACGCGCTGGGTGTTAGACAACGGCCGTGTCCTGGACCTGGACCAGCGCAATATGTCCTTCGCTGCCCGCCACCAACTGACGCCACCCCGTCCCACACCTGTCGCCTGGTTGGGCATTCCGCTCACCTCCGCCAATCAGGTGAACGGCATGATGATGCTGCAACGCCTGCCACCCAGCCCTACCTTCAACCAATGGAACCGCGAACTGCTGCTGACCATCGCTGGGCAGGCCAGCGCCGCCATCCAAAACGCCCGCCTTTACAGCGAAACCTTGCGCCTTTACAACCTGACAGATGAAGCGCTGGCGCAGCGCGTGAAGCAGTTGCAGGCGTTGCTCGACTCCATTCAGGAAGGGGTGCTGATGATTGACACCACCGGGGCCATCGTCCTGATCAATCTCATTGCCGCCGGACTGCTCAATCGCCCGGCCCACTTCTTATACCGCCAGCAGTTGGAGGCGGCCACCGACGCCGCGCCGTTGGGCTTCACCGCCGGGGAACTGGCCGACCTGGTGCGGCGCATTCGCTCTGGCGACCTGCCAGACGCCCGCTGGACTATCTTCGACAGCGCCGATCAACGCTTTTTTACACGCCAGGAAGCGCCGGTGGTGGCCGCCGATGGGTTGGCGCTCGGTTGGCTGATGCTGTTTCGTGATGTGACCGAAGAGCAAAAGTTAGCCGAACGGCGTACCGACCTCACGCGCATGATCGTACACGACCTGCGCAACCCGCTGACCACCGTTGTCAGCACCATCAACCTGCTGGAAACACAACCAGTCCACGAGCAGCGCACCTTGTTGGACACGGCGCGCCACGGCTGCCTGGACATGCTGGACATGGTGGATTCGCTGATGGACATCAACCGTCTGGAGGCAGGGCAGCCGGTGGCCGAGGTGGAAGCGATGCGTCTGCCGCCGTTGGTGGAACAGGTGGTACGGCGCGTCACGCCGTTGGCTCAGCAGCGCGGCATCCGCCTGACGTTTGATCCGCCGCCGCCTGATTTGCCGGCCGTCTGGGCCGACGAGGAGCTGCTGCGGCGGGTCCTCATCAACCTGCTGGACAATGCGCTGAAGTTTACGCCGGCCGGAGGGCAGGTGAACGGCCGTTTGCAGGCAGAAGTCTCCGCCGATGGTGTGGCTGAACCGGGCGTGCGCTGCCTTATTGCCGATACCGGCCCCGGCATCCCGGCCGATTTTCACCAACGGGTGTTTGATCGCTTTACGCGCACCAATCAGGATGGCGCGCCGGTGCGGGGAACCGGCCTGGGGCTGACGTTTTGTAAACTGGCGATTGAGGCGCAGAACGGCCGTATCTGGGTTGAAGACGCGCCCGGCGGCGGCAGCCTGTTTGTCTTTACCTTGCCAGGCATTCCAGACTTCAATTTGTAATGCACAGCAGCAGAATGCTAAAATAATTGGCAGGAGGAAATCGTGCCATGAAATTTCATGTAGTGTTCTGGTTGTTGTTGATTTGCACCCTGGCCGCCTGTGCCTCAGCCGCTCAGGATGCGCCAACGCCGCCGCCGTTGGCGCAGGTGACGGACACGGCCGTATCACCCACCCCAACCACCTCTTCACCCACCGCTGCGCCAGCCGAGGCGACCACAGCGCCAACGGCTTCGGTCAGCCCTACGCCTGGGGTTGCGGCCAGCGCCACCAGCACAGCAGCAGCAGCGGCGACGGCCGCGCCCAGCGCTACCCCCAGCCCAACGGCAACGGCAACGGCAACGGCCGCACCCCAACCCAGCCCAACGCCACGTCCGACGGCCGTGCCCTTGTCTGATCTACCCAATTTTGCCGGACAGGAGTTGCTGGTGAACGGCCGTATCATCGCCACCGCCAGTTTTAGCCATGGCTTTAAATTCACGCTGGACGACGGGACCGGCCGGGCAACCCTGCTGCTGTGGCACAACGTCTACGACGACGCCTGGGACGCCCCCAGGTTAAACGTGGGGTCCGTTGTGCGCGCCACCGGCCTGGTGGAACAGCACGAAGGCGAGTGGCAAATCGTGCCCGATTTTGGCGGTGATGTGAAAGTGACCACCGCCGGCGGCCCATTTGCTCCGGTGCGGCCCATCGGCGAATTGGGCCAACATGTCGGCGAACTGGCCCAGATCAGCGGCGCAATTATCCGCCTGGAGAGTACCAGCAGCAGCGTCAAGCTGTTTGTGGCCGACGAATCGGGCGAAATTGTGGTGCTGATCTGGCGTAACGTGCTGGAGCGTATTGCCAACAATGTCGCCCTGGGTGAAGCGGGAACACGTGTCCAGGTTAACGGCCGTGTCGAAATGTACCGCAGCAATCTGCAGTTGGTCCCGGCGCTGCCATACGATGTGCTGGTGCAGCCCAATGGATGAAGTTCGGCACGTGATTGCGGCAGACGGCCAGAAAAATGGTAAGATACTGGGCAAGGAATGACCGCAGATGCTTAAACAGACGGACCTCACAATCATCTCCCTCGATTCCGACGACGACATTACCTCTATCTGCGACCGGCTGGATTGGGCCGGGGAAGAGCGGATGGTACTGGCGCTGCCGGAGGACGGCGGGGTGCTGCGTGAAGGGCTGGACCTGGTGCGCCTGCGCCGCCACGCCGACCGGCGGCGCATCGAAGTAGGATTGATCACGGCCGTTCCCAGCATCACCCGCCAGGCCAAAGCGCTGGGCCTGCCTGTGTTCGTTTCCATCGAGGCGGCACAGCGCAGCCGCCGCGGCTGGTGGCGCGGCCGCCGCCGGGCAGAAGTGGTCGGGCTGCCCACAGTCGGCGGCGTCACGGCCGCCGATTTGCGTCCGGCGCAAATGGACGCGGGCGACCGGCGCGAAGCGCGTCGCCGCCTGGCGCCCCTGAGCAGCCCACGCCTGTGGATTTTTCGCTATGCGGCGATCTTGTTGTTCTTCATCGTCCTGGCTGTGTTGGTTGTGGCCGCCTCTTACGCCGTACCGGGGGCAACCGTGACGCTGCGACCCCAAGTCATTCCCATTCGCATCACCCAACAAATCGTGGCCGACCCGGCGCTGGAAGCTGTGGATTACGGCCGTTCCGCCGTGCCCGCCCGCATTTTGTCTACCAACCAGGTGTGGCAGGCTGACGCCGCCACCAGCGGCGTGGCCGAAGTGCCCAGCGCCTCGGCCAGAGGCAAAGTGGTGTTTGTCAACCGGCTGGAACAGGATGTGGTTGTGCCGGCTGGCACGCGGGTGCGCACTTCGGCCGGCAGCAATGTCGTCTTTCAGACCCTGGCCGAGGTGGTTGTGCCCGGCGTGGAAGGGGGTACAGCCGAAGTAGACGTGGTCGCCATTGAGCCGGGGCCGCAGGGCAACGTGGCCGTCAATCTGGTTAATACCGTAGAGGGTGCGCTGGCGGTGCAGTTGGAAGTGCGCAATCTGGCGGCCATTGAGGGCGGCGGCGTGCGCGAAGAAAAGGCGGTGGCTCCCGCCGATCAGGAACGGCTGCGGGCGCAAGTGCTGCAATTTTTACAGGTCGTCTCGGCGACAGAAATGGAGGCGCAGACGACGCCCTTTGAATTTCTGGCGCGCGATTCGGTGCGGGTGGCCAATGTGGGCAGCGAGACCTACTCCCATTTTCCCGGCGAGCGAGCCGACCGGCTGGCGCTGGAGGTGCGGGCGGATGTGGTGGGCACGGCCGTTAACGCCAATGCCGCCTCTGGGATTGTGTATGAGGCTTTGGCCGCCGCCGTGCCCGAAGGCTATGTCCTGGTCCCCGACAGCATCCGTTACACCCGCGGCAATGTGCTGGCGGTAGATGATACCGGCCGTGTCACCTTTGAGCTGACCGGCGAGGTCCTGGCGGCGGCCGAACTGGACCTGACGGCCGTGTTATCGGCGATTTCCGGCCAGCCGCCAGACCTGGCAATTGCCTATTTGTATGAACAACTACCGCTGCGCGCCGTGCCCGAAGTAAGGGTCTGGCCCAATTGGTTCAACCGTCTGCCCTACGTACCCAATCGCATCCAGACACAGATCAGGCCGGCTGAATAAGAAGCGTAGGGTGATCGCACAGGTCTAAACGGCCGTTTTATGCCATCCTTACCCCATGACGCAAGACGAAAGACCCCTGAACTCTGACCCATTTGCCATTAAAGGGCGCGTGCTGGCCCTGGACCTGGGCGAAAAGCGCATCGGTGTGGCCGTCAGCGACGCCACCCGCACCATCGCCACCGCCCTGGGTGTGATTCAGCGCACCTCGCGGGCGGCCGATTTTGCCCTCATCGGCCGTTATTTGGCCGAGCAGCGGGCTAATTTGCTGGTGGTCGGGCTGCCGATGATGTTGGATGGCACTGAGGGCGAAAAAGCGGCCTGGGTGCGCGATTACGCCGCCGATTTAGGCCAGCATCTGAACGTGCCCATCGTTTTCACCGACGAAGCCTTCACCACTGTCCAGGCGGAAAACAGCTTGCGCGTTCGCGGCCAAACCGGGCGCAAAATCCGCCGCAACGTGGATGCTGTCGCTGCCACCCTTATTCTACAAACCTATCTTGACCTTCATGCCCATCACTCATCAACGGAGGTCTAAAATCCGCAAGCCAAAATCCGAAATCCGCACTCATAAAGAGCCGTATTCACAAAAACCTGGCCCGTTTGCCCTGCTGCTGCGGGTGGTGTTGTTGTTTGTGGTGGTGGTGGGCTGCGCAACGGCCGTGTTTGTCCTCTACGGCCAGTGGCGCGGCGTTGCCTCTGGCGGGGTGCGCCTGGAGGGCGGCAATCCTAACCTCAGCCTGAGCGAACGGTTGTACCTGCAAACCTATCTGTCGCTCAACGCCGAGGGTTTGCAAGCCTCGGCCGGCAGTGCCGTGAACCCGGTCAATTTCACCATCGCGTCGGGCGAAACGGCCGCTGCCATCGCCAACAATCTGGCTGCCGCCAATCTGCTCACCGACCCGACCCTGTTCATCAACTATGCCCGGTTTTATGGCCTGGACTCACGGCTGGCGGCCGGCGAATTTACCCTGCCGCCGCAGCTGACCGTGCCTGAATTGGCCGTTGCTCTGACGGAAGCGATGGGCCGCGACATCGAACTGCGCTTCATCGAAGGGCTGCGCGCCGAAGAAATGGCGAACTATCTGGCCGTGACACGCCCGGCGCAGATTGACCCGGACGAATTTTTGGCGATTGTACGCCGCGAACGGCCGTTCGACCTCTCCCGCTACCCCTTCCTGGCCGGTTTGCCCGCTGCTGTCAGCCTGGAGGGATTCCTCTTCCCCGACACCTATCGCGTGCCGCTGGACGCCGACGCCGCCTATCTGATCAACCTGATGTTGTCTACCTTTGGCGAGCGTGTGACCCCGGCGATGCGCCAGGCGTATGGCGCGCAGGGTTTGTCTATGTTGCAGGCGGTTACGCTGGCTTCGATTGTGCAGCGCGAGGCGGTGCTGGCCGAGGAACGGCCGTTAATCGCTGGCGTTTTCCTCAATCGCTTAGCCATCAACATGACCCTCAGCGCCGATCCGACTGTGCAGTATGCCCTGGGCTATCAACCGACCAGCCAGACCTGGTGGAAAGTGCCCCTTTTCTTCAGTGACCTGGAGGTAGATTCACCCTACAACACCTACCTGTATCCCGGCCTGCCGCCAGGACCCATCGCCAATCCCAGCCTCGGTTCGCTGCAAGCGGTTGCCAATCCGACCCCCAGCGGCTTTTATTTTTTTGTCGTAGACTGCCAGTCGGACACCTTCGGCAAGCACGTTTTTTCAATCACCTTCGAGGAGCATCTGGCCCATGCGCAAAAATGCCAATGATGGCGCGGGTGGCCGATGGCCGCTGGCCGGCAGACGCGCCGCGCGCGGCTTGCTGCTCGTCGTTCTGCTGCTGGTGGTGGGCTGCGCCAGCGTGGACCCGGTGGTGAAAATTGGGCTGGTCGGCCCGTTTGAAGGGCAGAACCGGGCGATTGGCTATGACGTGATCTACAGCGCCCGGCTGGCCGTGCGCGAAATCAACGCGGCCGGTGGCATTGGCGGATCCCGCGTCGCCCTGGTTGCCCTGGACGACAGCGGCGACCCTGACCTGGCGGCGCAGGTGGCCGAATCGTTGGTCTTAGACCCGCAGGTGTTGGCGGTGATTGGGCATTGGGATGAGGCGACAACGGCCGCTGCCGCCCCCATTTACGCCGCTGCCGGGCTGCCTTTTCTGCCCGGCGGCGCCGCCACCGACCCGGCCTTGCTCTCGGCCGATTTTCGCGCCGCTTATGAAGCCGTCACCCCGTTCGACGAGACGCCTGGCCCCTACGCCGGCCCGGCCTATGCCGCCTTCCAACGGCTGTGGCGGGCATTAGCAGATAGTAAAGAAAGGCGCGGAATCCTCGACCGCACGGCCGTGTCTGAGGCATTATCTACACCGTAACCAATTGTCAGTATCCAGTATTCAGTAACGACCTCTCACTGAACACTGACCACTGAACACTGAATACTGAACACTGAACACTGAATACTTCTCCTGACGGATAACGCATGACAACGAATCAACTCCTTCGACGAATTTTGGGCTTTGTACTCATTGGCATCGGCCTCAGTGGGATGGTCATTGGCGTGATTGGGGCGCGGGTCGGCCGCAGCACGCTGGATGGGTTGTCGGCCGGCGTCGCCGGCGGCTTAACCCTGGCGATAGACAGCCTGGAAACCATCGCCGACTCCCTGGTCCTGGCGCAGCAAACCATCGCCGACGTAAACACCGGGTTGCAGACCGTGCAAACCACCTCGGCCCATGTCGCCGACTCGCTGCAAGATTCCCAACCCCTGCTGGCGAATGTCGCCACCATTGCCGGGCAAGACTTGCCGCGCAGCGTGGAAACTCTTCAGGCAGCCATCCCCAACGCCGCTCAGGCCGCCGGAGCCATTGACCTGACCCTGACCACCCTGAACCGCTTTAAGATAGACACCTCCATTTTGGGCTTTCCTATTCAGTATGACTTGGGCATCAATTACAACCCGATTGTGCCCTTTGACGCGGCGGTGCTGGAGATTGGCAGCAGCCTGGATGACCTGCCCGACCGTTTGCGCAGCCTGGAGGCATCTTTAGAGGACACGGCCGTTAATCTGGAAACCATCACCAACGACATGCGCACCCTCTCCACCGACCTGGGGGTGATCAACAGCCGCCTGGGCGACTTTGATCCCCTTATCCGTGAATACATCCGCCTGGTCACCACCACCAACGACAGCTTGCGCCTGCTGCGCGGGCAGATCGGCCAGCAGGTAGAGAGCGCCAAAGCGGTCATCACCGTGGCCATGGTCTGGCTGTTCATTTCCCAGGCCGTGCCTCTTTACCTGGGGGTTGAACTGCTGACCGGTGGGCAGATGGTTCGGGAGCGCAAAGAAACAACGTATGATGAACAATTGCCAACGCATGAGGAATGACACAAGGTTCGCTCTGGAGACTCTGAGGGTCGGCAAAACGCTCAGGGTCTTGCCGCTGGTGCTGGCGGCTTTGCTTTTGCTGGCTGCCTGTTCTCAGGAAGCAGCGCCGCCGGAACCGCTTGTTTTTGCTCCCACCGCCACCCTGCCGCCCACGCCAACCCTGGCCAGCGGCGCGTTGGGCAGCATCCCCACGCCGCCGGTAACGCCGTTGGCGAGCAGTTCGGGTGGATCGGGCGGGGATACGGCCGTCGCTGCCAACACGGCCAATACCAGCAGCGCCACAATTCCCCCACCAGCCGACCCGGTTGGTCCTACACCTGTGCCCGCCCAACGCCTGGAGCTTGGGCAGCAAGCCCTGCAGGTGGCCGACTATGCCGCCGCCGCCGCCCAATTTGCCGCCAGTCTGGCCGCCGCCGATGCGCTGACGCCGGCGCAGCGGCAGGAGGCGCAGTACAACCTGGCCGTCGCCCACCTGCAAGACGGCCGTTACGCCGAAGCCATCACCGCCTTCAACCAGCTTTTAGCTGACGCGACGGCCGCAGCCTTTCCCACCGCCCATTTTATGTTGGGGCAGGCGTATCAGGCGCAGGGCCAGTACGCCCAGGCTGTCACAGCCTACCAGACCTATCTGGACGCCAACAGCGACACGGCCGCTTACGTTGCTCCCATCATCGCCGACAATTATCTGGCTCTGGGCGACCGGGCGGCGGCGCTGGCGGCTTATGAAACGGCCGTACAAGCTCCCGCCCATCGCCTGACGGCCGTTGCCAACCGCCTGAAGCTGGCCGAATTTTACCTGGCCGACGCCAACTACCCGGCGGCCATCGCCCAATACGACGCCGCCCGCGACCAGGCCCAAACCGAAGCCACCAAAGGGCAGATGACTTATCTGGCGGGCAGCGCCGAGCTGCTGACCGGTAACAGCGAAGCCGCCTACCAGCGCTTTCTCAGCGGCGTCAGCGACTATCCCGGCGCGTATGAAAGTTACCAGGGCCTCGTCGCGCTGGTGAACGCCGGTGTGCCGGTAGACAGCTTCCAGCGCGGGCTGGTGAACCTGAACGCGCAGTCTTACCAACCGGCGGTGAATGCGTTTACGGCCGTTATTGCCAACAACCCGGAAAGCTACCGCCCCGACACCCACCTCTACCTGGCGCGCGCTTACGAGGGGATTGGCGACCTGGCGGCGGCGCTGGTGGAACTGGACAAATTGGCTGCCGCCGATGGACCGCTGGCGGCCATTGAACGCGCCAAAATGCTGGCGCGGGCCGGCGACCGGCCGGGGGCGTTGGCCGCTTACCAATCCTACCTGGAACAATATCCCGCCGGGGCGGATGCGCCGTCGGCGGCCTGGCAAACGGCCGTGCTGCTGCGCCGCGCCGGGGATATTCCGGCGGCTGTCACGGCCTACACCAACATGACCCGCGCTTATCCCGGCCACGCCGACGCCCCGGAAGCGCTGTTTGAGGCCGCCTGGCTGGCCTATGGCCTGGGCGATGGGGCCGCCGCCGTCGCCCTCTGGCAGCAGGCGGCCAACGCCTACCCATTTGCCGAATTTGGCAACGAAAGTATGCTGTGGCTGCTGCGGGTTTTGCCGGAAATGATAGCCGCCGAGGCGAGCGAGGGACGGGCGACGGCCGTCATCTTACCCACGCCAGAACCGGGCGCCGTGCCCACAGTCACCCCACCGTCGCCGCCGGTCACCAGCACCGTCAGCTATCGCCAGTTGTATGAAGATGTCCGCGGCCGGGCGGCCGCGTCTACCCTGTCCAGCTATGGGGCCATCCGCGCCCACGATATGGCGACCGAAGCGCCACCATTTGCCCGGCCGGCGGCGCTGGTCATTCCACCGGCCGATTCCACTGCCCAGAATGAGGCCGAAGCCTGGCTGCGCGGTTACCTGGGTCTGGAACCAGATGCGCCGGTACGCACCCTGGCCCCGGAGCTGGCCTATGATCAACGCCTGATCACCGGTGAAAAGCTGTGGCGCATGGGCCTGTTGGAATCGGCTAAACGGGAATTGGAAGCGCTGCGCCAGGAAGCGGCCGGCAATCCATTGTGGAGCTACCAGTTGGCCCTTTATTTCCGCGATTTAGGGCTGTATCGCTCTTCCATTCTGGCGGCTACATCGGTTTTGGCCCAGGCCAACATCTCCGTTTTCGACGCGCCCCGGTTTATTGGGCGGCTCTCATACCCGGTCTATTACGCCGACCAGATTTTGGCCCTGGCCGATTCCTATGGTTACGATCCGCTGCTGCAATTTGCCCTGATCCGCCAGGAAAGCCTGTATGAGAGCTTTGCCCGCTCTGGCGCGGCCGCCCAGGGATTGAGCCAGGTTATTCCAGACACCGGCGCCTACATCGCCCAGCGGCTGAATTGGCCCAATTTTGTCAATGAAGACCTGTACAAACCGCATGTGGGGCTGGCTTTTGGCGCCTATTACCTGGACCAACAGTTAGACGCCTTCGACGGTCATGCCCACGCCGCTCTGTCTGCCTACAATGCCGGGCCGGGCAATGCTGCGCGTTGGTATGCCACCGCCGGCGGTGATATAGACGTATTTAAGGAGACTGTTGATTTTGCCGAGACGCGGTTGTACATCGAACGGATTTACGTTGGGCAGGCGATTTATCGCTTTTTGTATGGCATAAGGTCTTGAATGACGCGGCGGGGACCAAGGTAAAACGAGATGTCGAAGAACTTCCAGTGGACGACGGACGAAGAGACCGGGTGGGTAGATACGCGGCCACAACCTCCGCTGCCACCAGCGCCGCGCCGCCGTTGGGCGCGGGTGTGGCTGCTGCTGTTGGTGCTGGGCATTGTGGGGTGGGTGCTGCTGCAGCAGGCGAATCGGCAGGTAACGGCCGTTACCGCCAATGTCGAAGCCGAAATCCTCTCCAGCCAGACATTGCTGGCGCAGGCGGAAAGCCGGGCCGATGTCGAATTGTTTACCACACTTTTGTCCGGGCGGGATACGAAGTGGGCGGTGGCCCAACAAACTTTGTTCCAACAAGATTTGCTGTGGGACCGGTCCTCATTTGGCCTGAGTTTGCTGCCGACGGCCCCGGAAGTCGTTTCGGTGACGGTATCGGCCGATTTGCAGTCGGCGGAGATGGGGGTGGAGCGGCAGTATGCGCCGCTGTTGGCTGATGGGCAGACGGCCGTTATCGGCTCGGCTGTCAGTCTGGTTCATCCATTAACCTTTCGCCGCGGCGAAACGCGCTGGCTGCTGGCCCCGCCATCGGCCGAATTTTGGGGTACCTGGCAGCAGGCTGAAAGCTATTATGTTACGCTGGTTTACCCGGCGCGTGATGAAGCCATAGCCTTGCGGCTGGTGCAGGCGATGGATTCCGAAATCAAACAGTTGTGTCGCTTTGAACCGGCGGCCGTGTGTCCGTCTGGCTGGCAGTTGGTCGTGCGGTTGGATACGGACCCGTCTAGTCTGGCGGCCGCGGCCGACGCCCAACACTTGTTCATGACTAACCCCATCTTTGCCCTGCCAGCTCCTTCCCTGGTGGGTCTGCCAGTGGACGAGGCGAGCTATCAGGTTTTGATCCAGGCTTACGTCGGCCAGGTTTTGAACCGGGCCATTGTGGAAGTGGTTGCCACTGGTGGCCGCCCCCTGCATACAGGCGGATGAGGCGGAACCATGAGCCAGTTTGATTGGCGCACAGAGGATGACGCTGTCTGGCGTGAACCGCCGCCGCTCCCTGCGCCTTCGCCAAAGCCGGGCAAACGGCCGTGGCCCATCCTTATCTTCATCCTGGCGGCGTTGTTGTTGGCCGGCTGGGTAGTCTACCGGCAGGTGCGCCAGCAGATCGAATCGGCGACGACGGCCGTGCAAGAAGACATCCTCTCTACCCACAACCTGGTGCAAACGGCCGTGTACCGGCAAGACCTGGAATTGTTTCTTTCCCAGCTTTCCGGCCGCGACCCCGCGTGGACAGCCGCGCAGGAGGCTGTTTGGCGCGGCGGTATGATGGCCGACCGCGATTTTTGGGGCTGGCAGCTGCCAGCCCAACCGCCGCTGCTGTTGACTCTGGCCGACCTGTCGGTCGAGCCAGGCCAGATTTTCCTGGCGCTGTCGCCTGACCTGAATGCGGCCGAACTGCAATACCCCCAAGAGTATGTCATCACCACCCCGGCAGGACTGACGACAACGGTGGCGCTGGCGCAAACGGCCGTTTACCGTCGCGGCAGCCAGCGCTGGTTATTGTCGCCGCCAGATGACGATTTTTGGGGTGGTTGGGTAACGAGTGAAGGCGACATGCTCAAACTGATTTATCCCGACCGGGACGCCGTGGTTGCCGAGCAGTTAGCCACCGATTTGGAAACCATGCTGCATGAATTGTGCCGCACGTACAGCGCTCTGAAATGCCCGAACGATCTCCAGGTTTCGCTGCGGCTGGATTCCGATGCCAGCAGCCTGTTGACGGCGGCCGACCGGACTGACCTGTTGGCCGCCGGTTTGGCGCTAAGTTTGCCGGCGCCCACCTTGTTGGGCGTGCCCCAAGATCAGGCCGGCTATGAGGCGTTGTATCGGGCCTATGGCGGGCAGGTGGCAACGGCCGTCATTGCCCATCTCACCGGTTATCAATGCTGCCACCACGGCCCCTTCTTCCAGGTTTTCAACGATTACATTCTCAGCCATATAGACCTGCGCCCCTGGCCCGTTACCGTCGAAGAGTACGCCAACGTCTTGCGCCACAATCTAACCTTCGAAGATTTGCAGGAGTACTGGGACAATCACGATTGGCGCGGTTGGCAGCCCGAAGAATCCAGGCATTTGTACACTGCGGCCGATTTTCTGCTGCAAATCCACCCCAATGTGGATCCCGTCGCCTGGCTGCAAAACTTGGAGCCAGCGCGCGGCCTGTCCAGTTGGCTGCGCCGCGCTTTTGGCGACAGCAGTTACTTTGCCTCCGACGCCTTGATGTTGAGCAGTCTGAATGAAGAGTGGTGGCAGTTTGCTTACACCCAAACGTTGTTGGCGCAGCAGCAGGCCCCTTTGCCCATCCCTTTTCCTGACCAAGACCTACAGCTTTTGTGTCTGCCCAACCGCAGTTACGACGAAAACAGCAACTCCATTTTGTGGCGCTACGATCTACCAGACGGCATGTGGACGGAGGTATTGACCCGCACCAGGTACAACCTGATTGTGCCTTTCTTGGACGATTCTGGTTGGCTGCTGCAAAGTTTTCCTTACAGCAGTGAGGAAGCGCTGCATACCGAAGTCTGGCGTGATGGGCGGTTCTCGGCCCTGCCGTCTAACGGTTTACTGTTTCTTTCGCTGGGACAAACAGACCCAACCGGCCGCTATCTGGTCATTTATTCCGGCCTGGAGAACGACGAAACCATTCCGGCGCTGATTGATCTACAGCACTGTGACGACCAGGTGTGTGATCTGTTGGCAATTGTGGGTTCCCCAATCTGGTCGCCGGACGCGCAGCACACATTGGTTGCTGAGGCTGATTTGTTCCAAAGAAGCGTTTATGTCCTCGGCAGCGAGAGCATTTTTTTTGACTTCAACGTGCCGGAGCCGGTTGCGTTATATCTGGGCGACCGGCAGGCCCAGGTAATTGCTGAGGCGGCTGTAGGCGCGGGCTATTCCCCTTTCTGGCTGGACACGACAACATTTGGCTATGTACGCCCAGCTGCCGAAGGGTCTGGCAGTGAAGTCGTTCTGGGCCAGATAGACGGCCGTGACCAGCGCGTCGCCCTCACTCTGGATAATTTTCTTCAACTTGTCCCTGATGATATTTTTGCGCCGGCGGCCATTCTCCACGTCCTCACGCACCCGTCCCACCCAGATTTGTTGTTTGTGGTGGCGACGGATGCTCTGGGGCGGCGAACCTATCTATTTTCTTACGATGTGGCCGCTGAGTCTGCCGCGCTGCGCTTTGAGTTTGGCGGGCAGCCTTATTTTGACATTGGGTTTTCGCCCGACGGCCGTTGGCTTTCCCTGGCAACCACCAGCGATGCCAACAACGATTTCGATGGGGATACACGCACCCTGGCTTTGTACGAAATCGCCACCGGCCAGACGCAAACCTATACGTCACAAATCGCTCTGCTTTTCCTCTCGCCCCGCTCTGATTGGTCGGCCGACGGCCGTTGGATTACCTTCCCGGTGAATGAGCGGCTGGCAGGGCTGGTAGCCCCAGAATACGGCTACCAATGGGTGTTTGCCCACGAGCGGGGTTATTGTGTGACGCAGCACTGGATCAACAAGAAAACCGGGCCATGAGCAAGGAACAGGTGCAGACATTTTTTGGCGCGAACGCCGTGGCTTACGTTACCAGCCAGGTTCACGCGCGCGGCGACAGCCTGAATCGGGTCGTGGAGCAGGCGCAGCCGCAGCCGGATTGGCAGGTTTTAGACATCGCAGCCGGGGCCGGCCACATGGCTTTTGCTCTGGCCCCGCAGGTGCAGCGGGTGGTGGCTGTGGACATTACGCCGCAGATGTTGCAGCAAACGGCCGTTGGCGCACAGCAGCGCAATCTGGACAACATCACCACCGTGCTGGCCGACGCTGAAACGCTGCCGTTTCCCCCGGCCAGCTTCCACCTGGTCACCTGCCGCATCGCCGCCCACCACTTCCCCGATGTGGGGCGCTTTGTGGCCGAAGCGGTGCGGCTGCTGACGCCCGGCGGTCGGCTGGTGGTGGTAGACAACGTTGTGCCCGGCAGCCATCTACGTGGCAAAAAGGCCGACTTGCAGCGACAGGCTGGCCGCTACGTGAATGCGTTCGAGAAACTGCGCGATCCCAGTCACGGCCGCTGCCTGAGCCTGAACGAATGGTTGGAGCAGTATCGCCGCGCCGGGTTAGCTCTGGAGTATCAGGCAGCGCTGCGCAAGGAAATGGATTTCGACAATTGGACCAACCGGATGCACGTCGCGCCCGATACCCGGCTGCGCCTCCAGGTGATGCTGCGGCAAGCGCCAACGGCCGTTGCCGACTTCTTGACGCCCCTCCAGACCGGCGATAGAATCACTTTTTACTTAACCGAAGCAATTTTAATCGGCAGATTGGGGACCGGAGATGCCAGGTCAGGGTCAACCTGAGCTTAAATCTTTGATCACCAATCTTTTTGTTTGTTGGCTAACCAACCAACCAACCAACCAGCCAACGTCTAATACCCGTATTCGGTATTCCGTATTCCGTCAGGCGCTAACTTTGTCGAACACCAACGGAAAACGGTATACGGACTTTGGTTTACGGCTACTAACCTATGAACAAAACCTACCACTTTTGGATCACCGGCTGCCAGATGAATTACGCCGACGCCCGGCGCGTGGCGACCGAATTGGAGAAAATCGGCTATCGGGCCACGCCGCGGCTGGAAGAGGCCGATGTCGTCGTGCTGGAGACCTGCACCGTGCGCCAGCAGTCCGAAGACAAAGCGTACAACAAACTGGTTAACCTACGGCCGCTCAAAGAGCAAAAACCAGATATGACCATCGCCGTCATGGGCTGCATCGTGGGCGTGCGCGGCAACGATGCGCTGGAAAAGCGGTTCCCTTTTGTAGATGTTTTCATGGAACCGAGTACCGATGGCGCGCCTCTGGTGGCCCATCTGCGTCAGGGCGACGACCTGGCTTTTGAACAGGCCAGCGACGCCCAGCGCCACGCCTGGCAAGATGGCGAAGTCATCCTGCCCCCTGACCAACGCGGCCAGCTGGTTGCTGCGCCGGTGTCCGTGGTCTATGGTTGCTCCCATGCCTGTTCCTTTTGCATTATCCCGCAGCAGCGCGGCATCGAGCGCAGCCGTCCGGTGGGCGAAATTGCCGCCGAGGTGCGTTCGTTGGTGGCTCAGGGCGTGAAGGAAGTGATGCTGCTGGGGCAAATTGTAGACCGCTACGGCTACGACGTGGCCGACGGCCCTGATCTGGCCGATTTGTTGCGGGTGATCAACGACATAGACGGCCTGGCGCGCATTCGCTTTCTGACCAGCCATCCCAGTTATATGACCGACAAAATTTTGCACGCCGTGGCCGATCTGCCCAAAGTGATGCCGCAGATCGAGGCGCCTATCCAGGCTGGCGACGATGATGTGCTGCGGGCAATGAAACGGGGCTATACCGCCGACGATTATCGCCGCCTGATCGGCCGCATTCGCCGCATTGTGCCCGACGTGGCAATTCACAATGATGTGATCGTCGGTTTTCCCGGTGAAACCGACGCCCAATTCCAAAAGACCTACGATATTTTGCGCGAGTTGGAGCTGGACAAAGTGCATCTGGCCCGTTACAGCCCGCGCCCCGGCACAGTCAGCGCCCGGCGCATGGTAGATGACGTTTCTGAAGATGAGAAGCGCCGTCGTTTTCATTTGATTGAAGAGCTGCAAAAAGAGATCGCCGACAAGAAGATGGCCCGTTGGTTGGGCGAAACGGTGGAAGTTCTGGTGGAAGATCGGCCAAAAGAGCGCTGGCGCGGCCGCACGCCGCAGAGCAAACTGGTCTTTTTTGATGACCCGCGTGACCTGAAGGGTAAGTTGGTTCAGGTGCGCATCCAACATACCGGCCCCTGGAGTTTGTCTGGGGTGGCGGTGGATCGGCCGGTGGTTGAACGGGTAACGGCCGTTCCCGATATGTTCTCTGGCATCCCACTGCCGTTGGTGGGCTGATGGGGTGAGCGGCGGGACAGTGTTCAGTGTTCAGTGTTCAGGTGGCGGTAGAGGGACAAGGTGGCGGCGGCCGTTTTTTGCCAGGAGAATTGTTTTGCTTGCGTTAAGCCGAGCGCCTGGTGGCGTTGGCGGGCTGTTTTGTCGGTGAGCAGGTGGTGGAGAACGGCCGTTATCTCGGCCACGTTCGCCGGATCAAAATAGGCGGCTGCTGCCCCGCCCACCTCTGGCAGACTGGAAGCGTTGGCGCAGGCGACGGCCGTGCCGCAAGCCATTGCTTCAATCACCGGCAGCCCAAACCCTTCGTATTGACTGGGAAAGACAAACAACCCGGCCCCGCTGTATAACCCCGGCAAATCCCCTTCGGCTACCGGCCCCAGAAACGTGATATGCGCTGTGAGATCGAGGCGCACGGCCGTTTCTTTCGCCTCCGGGTAGCGCCCATCCCATGCCCCGGCAATGACCAACTGCGGCGCGGCGGTTAGCTGTGCGGCTAACTCCTTCCAGGCCGTAATCAGACTAACCAGATTCTTGTGCGGTTTGTTGATGCCCAGGTAAAGCACGTAGCCGGGCGGCAGGTTGTACCTGGCGCGAACGCGCTCGATTTCTGTTGGCGATTGGGGTTGGAAATGAGGGTCGGCGGCCAGGGGCACGACCGTTATCTTCTCCGGCGGGATGGGGTATAGGGCCAGCGCGTCTTGCCGCGTAAATTCAGAAATGGCGACGATGTGGTCGGCCGTTCGCAGCGCCAACCTGGTGAGCAGACTGGTGAGGAGCCGGGCGCGAAGCGAGACGTACTGCGGGTAGCGCTGGGGGATCAGGTCGTAGAAGGTCAGCAGGGTGGGCGCGCCGGGGCGATAGGGCATGAGGTAATAAGGGCTGTGGTAAACGTCGGCCTGGATTTGGCGCAGCAGTTTAGGAATTTGCCGCTGCTGCGCCGGCGCGAAGGGGGAAACGGCCGTATCCACCCACTGCACCTGTTCTGACGACGGGGGAAGCTGCCAGCGCGACGGCCGTGACGGGTCGCGCAGCAAAATCAGGCGTTCGTCGGTGGCCAGCAGGGCCGACAGCGCCTGGGCCAGGTTGCAGACATAGCGGCCGATGCCGGGGAAGTGGTCGGTAGCCGCGCGGGCGTCGAAGACATAGGTGCGCATCATGGGCCGACATCAGGGCTGGGGTTTTTGCGCCACCAGTTCTAAAGAGTGACACAGCCAATTGACCACCGGGATTTTGACTAAGTGTTGTTCGACGGCCGTAAACCGGGCTTCGTGGCGGTTGTACATTTGCCGCGCGCGCACCGGCAAGCCGGTGAGATTCTTAGGGAAAAAGTTGTGCCGCCGGGCGACCAGCACCCTGAACCCGGCCTGCTGCAACATTTGCCGGGTGCGACCAAGAGTGTAACGCCGGTCATGATACCACAGCCCGCGCATCCGGTTGATAAATTCTGTGTAGGCGTAGACCTGGGGTAGTTGATAGATAAACAGGCAGCCGCCCGGTTGGAGTACGCGAAAAATCTCGGCCAGCGCGGCCTGGTCGTCGGGCACATGTTCCAAAACGCCACAAGAGAGCAGCCCGGTAAACGACGCTTCCGGCCAGGGCAGTTCAGTGGGGTGGTTGGCCCGTACAAAGGACACGTCGGGCAAAATAAAGCGGGGGTCGCGCTTGTCGTCTACGTCGTAGCTGGTGATGTCCAACCCGCGCCGGTGCAGCAGCCAGCTCATCTGGCCGCGCCCGGATCCCCAATCGAGTACACTGCCCGCCGGAATATACTGCTTCACTTCATCGGCGAAGCGCAGATAGTTCTGGCTGGTGGCTTTGCTGCTGAGGTGGGTGTTCACGGCCGTTGCCGGGTCTTCAAACAGAATGTCCAATTCAGCCGCCGGCGGCTGGTCATTGGCGAGAGGCGTGGTCATGGTTGATCTCCTTGCAGGACGGCAAGATAAATCGCCGTCGTTTTTTGTATTTGTTGGGGCACTGAAAACGCTGCCGCCAACCGTTCTCGGCCCGCCAGGCCCATACTTTGTTGGGCGGTAGGATTGGCGAGTAAGGTGTGAATGGCATCTGCCAGGGCGGCGGCATCGTTGGGCGGCGTCAGAATACCGGTACGGCCGTCTTGCACAATTTCCAGCGCACCGCCAACGGCCGCAGCGACGACCGGCAGCGCGTAAGCCATCGCTTCCAGCAAAACAGTGGGCAGGCCCTCCGGCTGGACAGCATTATACACCACCACAGCAGCCGCCTGATAAAACCGGCCGACATCCGGGCGCGGCCCAACCGCGTGCAGGCGGCTGCCCAACGACGCGCCGGCAATGGCCTGTGTCAACTGCTCCAGATAGATATGATCGGCCGCTTCGCCGTCGTCTGGGCCGCCCACCAGGACAAAATGAGCATCGGGGTGGTGGCTGGCGGCGATTTCAGCGGCGGCGATGAACAGGTGCGGCGCTTTGCCGGCTATCAATCGCCCTACATTAAGCACCAGGGGCGCGTCTGGCGGAATGCCCAACTCGGCGCGAATGGAAGGCGCGTTATCTGGCGCAGCGGCCAGATTGAGGCCGTTGGGGATGATGGTTATTTTGTTTGTCAGGCCGCAGGGGGCATACAAATCCGCCAGCCAGCCGGAGACGGCGATGGTCTGGCGGGGGATGGGGGCCAGCCAGCGTACCAGCCGAGGCGGGAAGGTATTGTCGTGCAGGGTCCAGACGACGGGGGTGCGCGTGAGCCACCCAGCCAGGCTGCCGACGATGTGGGCGCGTACGGTGTTGGTGTGGACGAGGGTGATGGCGTGTTGGCGGATAAGGCGGGTAACGGCCGTCACGCTCCGGGCCAGGTTCAACGGCAGCCGCCAGCCAGCTTGGTTCAGCGTGTCGAAGGGCACGGGCAAGATGGGCACGTCACTGCCCGCCAACCGCTGCGCCAACGGTGAATCCGGGGCGGTCGCCACGAATGGTTGGAACTGCCGCCGGTCCAGGTGTTGCAGCAGCGTCACTAGCACAGCCTCCGCGCCTCCCCAAATGGGGGCGTGGTCCAGGTAAAGGATGGGAGCCGGCGACTGGACCATCAATCCTGGCCTCCAGGCGAAGATAGCTGGCGTGGGAAGATGTGGGTGGCGACATAGAGTCGAACAGCGCTGTAGAGCCGAACAGCCAGGAGTTTGCAGCCGTTGAGCAGCAGGATTTGGTAATAAATGGGGTAGCCCAATCGGATCATGGCCGCCCGGCTGGCGCGCAAGTGCAGCGCCAATCGTTTTAGTTCAGTTTTGAAATTGTTGGATAGATTCTGCGGATGGTGATGGCGTGTTTGCAGCACTTCGGCAAGGTTGGCTACTTGCCCAGACGCCGCCAGACGCGACCATAATTCGTAATCCTGCACGTAATAGAAGGCTTCGTTATAACCACCAACGGCCGTTAACGCTGCTCGCCGCATCATCGCCGAAGAGTGGCAAATTGGGTTCTCCATCAACATCGCCCGCCGGATGTCGGCGTTGGTGGTGGGGGGGAAGACGTCTATGGACCGATTGCGCAGCGTGTCTACGTGACGGTAGGCTGTGCCCAGCAGCACGACCTCTGGGTGAGCGTCCAGATAGGCCACCTGGGCGGCGAAACGGCCGGGCCAGGCAACGTCATCGGCGTCCATACGGGCGATGTAACGGCCGGTGGCCAGGGCGATGCCTCGATTGAGCGAGCGTGTCAGGCCGATGTTTTCCTGGTGGCTGATGCGCAGCCGGGGGTCGGTGAATTGGGACAGGAGGACGGCCGTTTCATCCGTGGAGCCATCGTTGATGATGATGAATTCAAAGTCGGTGAAGGTTTGGGCGAGGATGCTGTCTACAGCTTGTTGTAGATAGGCCGCGCCGTTGTAGACGCTCATCAGGACGGAAAGGGCAGGTGGTTGCATGAGTAACTCAGTTGCGCCGTGATTGGTGACCTAAATTTTGATCCAGGTTTCGGGGATGATGTCGGCGTTGTCTCGATGAGGATTACGGTACCATTTTTGCGGCGCATAAACCTGTTTTTGCGGATCGGGATTCAACCAGGCTCCCCACCAGCTAAAGGAACTGTTGGCGATGATGTGATGCTGGCAAAGACTCATCAGCCATAATTCAGTGGCATCCTGAAGGCGGCCATCTTCCCGGCTGACGACAATAACTGGGTGCGGCAGGCGCAGGTTTTCTTTGGCCCAGACAGGGTCGTCGGAGAAAATGAAGAAAGACGGCCGTTCTACCTTTTGGCTGATGTGGGCGACGCAAGCGTGGTAGTATTCCAGGCCGCATGTACCGTGCTGCCGGTTGGTATGCGCGTCGCTGACATAATCGCCCCGGCGGATGTGAATGCTGACGGCTTGGGTATCAGCTATGTACGCGGCAATCTCCTGGCTGTATGGATCAGGCGTGCTTTTTAGGGTGAACTCGCGCCGAATGAGTGGTTCGATGTTCTGGAAGTATTGTTCGCTTTGCCAATAACCATCCAGGTAAGTGTCTCCCGTTTCTGTCCATAACCGTCTGTTTACCGGCATAACATGGCTTTCGTGCAGGATAGTCCAACGGTAAAAGAGCTTGAAATTTTGCCGGACGCGGAAGAAAAGTTTAACGAGTTTGTTTTTGCTTTTGCCTCTGATTTGGGTCAATTCGGCGGCCGCAGCGAATGTTTCCTGGATGGCGAACGGGGACAGGCTGTAACTGCGTAGTTGCTGGCTGTCGTAATACGAGATGTCGAGTTTGAGGGTTGTTTGCAGGCGGTGAGCCATTTGCCGCGCGGCTGCATATTGAAACATCTGGTTGCCGAGTCCTCCGGCGAGGCGTACGATGATCATGGGCTACTGTTTTTTTGCTTTGATGTGTAAACCAAAAGAGAGCAATTGTTCGGCGCCCTGGCTGCGTTTGGCCGGTTTTTCTAGCCAGGCAAGGAGAAGGCCGAGGATGAAGCGAAGATGGAGGGGAACGGCCGTGTCTGCATACTCTTTGCTTGCCCAGGGCAGACGTCGTAGTTCCTGGGCGAGGAATTCAAAATAATTGCCATTCCACTGCATGTCTTCAATGGTGTACCCCATCGTTTCCAGCCAATACTCATAGAAATAACGGCTGTAACCGGTTTGGAAGAAGTAAGGGGCATAATGGGTAAGCGAGGCAAAGGGCGCAGTGACGATCAAGACGCCGCCGGGGCGTAAAACCCGGGTTAGTTCTCGTAAGGCGCTAATCGGGTCCGGCACATGTTCTAGAACCTCTATGCACATAACGGCATCAAAGGAAGCCTCTTCTACGGGAATATCGGTGATGTCGCTGACGATATCCAGCCGGGTCTGGTCCCATGTGCCAGTTTGCAAACCTATTCCGTCGCCTTCTCCGGTGTATTGAGCGAAATCCTGGCTGACGTAGTGAAGATGACTGCACAGGTTTTTGTAACGCAGTTCGCCAGCGCCGGCGTCGAGGATGCGCTGGCCGGCGGGTATGGCTTGCAAAGTTTTTTCCAGCCATGCCTCGCGGGTTTGCCGGTTGCGCGTGCCCACGATGCCGTTGTCGCCGGTTAGCAAGCGATATAAGCGGTGGCTGCCGGATTGATTTTCCTTTGTACGAGTTATTTTCTGGTTCATTGTTTTTAGGTACGACCTGATTGTGTGGTCTATGGAAGATTTTGCCTGGAGCAACAGCCGTGTCCGAACCCTGTTTCTAATTCTGAACAAAAAGATAATTAGGCCCGCCAAAATCGCGTGTGCCTGAATCTAGCCAGCGCTGCACATCACCGGGCGTCACTGCTCGCTGCGCTGCGTCGGCCGTCACCGCCTGATAGCCATGCCGCCAGAAAAGGGCAAAGGTTTCGGCAAACTGCCGGTTCAGGCCGCCGGGATGGTGTTCGTGGAAGGCGATTTCCACCAGCCAGGTGGGCGGCGGCGTTTGCGCCAGGGTTTGGTCGGCGCTTTGCAGCAGATCGTATTCTACCCCTTCCACGTCAATTTTAATCAGCAGCCGCTGCCCGGCAAAACGGCCGCCCAGCACAATATCCAACGTGGAGAGGGGAATGGTCTGGCGCAGCGTGGCCGGCGCGCCCGCCCAGCCGCTGACCAACGACGCGCCGGTGCCGCTGCCATACAAAACGGCCGTGCCCGGGCGCCGCGCCAAGCCACAAGGAATGACCTCCACGTCGTCCCAGCCGTTGGCCTGGAGATTGGCGTACAGATAATCCAGGTTGCTTGCCAGCGGTTCGATGGCGACCGTTTGTTTGCCGGCGGCCCGCGCCAGGCAGGCGTAAAAGCCGATGTTGGCCCCCACGTCTACAAAGACGGCGATGTCGGGCAGCAATTTTTGCACAACGGCCGTTTCCTCCGGCTCGAAGTGGCCGCTTTGCATGGCGGCATGGCCCATCAGGGAAAAGCCAAAGGGAGTGGGCGACGGCCGCTGCCGCTGCAACGTGGCCCAATGGCGATATGAGCGCAGGCTGAGGGCCAGCGCCGGATTGCGTTCAACCAGAGATTTCAGGAAACGTCGCACGATGGTTATCCTTGTGAGTGGTGTGGCGCGGCAGCCTTGCGGAACCAGAACAGGCCGCAGGCATAGTTGCTGTGCGCCAGCGCCGCCGGATTGATGGCTTCGGCGAAACGGCCGTGATCATCCACGCCGCAAAATTCCACCAGTTCCAAATCGGCAAAGTAGGCGCAAATGGTCTGGGGGTCGTGGATGCGGTGGGCGTTGAATTGCAGCCGGGGGCGGCCCACCGGCAGGGCGAAGTAAAGATTGCCGCCTGGAGCCAGGACGCGGGCCAGTTCCCGCGCCGCCTTTTGCGTGCCCAGGGGGTCCAACGGGTCGCCGTAGCGCCCCAGGCCGATGTGTTCGGCGACATGCAGGCAGGAGAGGGAGGTCAGCGAGTTGTCGGCGAAGGGCAGGGCCAGGATGCTGCCGCCTAGCGACGAGAGGCCGCTGAGGCTGACGTGCAGCGGCCGATAATCTACAAACAGCACCGGCACAACGGCCGCCAGCAAATTGGCGAACAGCACCTGTGAGGCCACGTCTACGTGCCGGGCGGGCTGGTTGGCCGTGACGCGGCGCATGGCCCAGGCGTTGACGTAGAAATAATGGGGGTCGAAGGTGGAAACGGCCGTTTTGTCATGCAGTTGGGGGTAGGCGTCGCCGAGACGCAGTGGCTCGGCCTGGGGCAGCCGCCGGTAGGCGCGCCAATCGCGCCAGAACCAGCGATAACCGCGCAGCCCATTCAGCGTGTGGATGGGGTCAAACACAGGCCGCAGCCATTTGTAGAACCGGTTGAGAAAGCGCTTCACAATACCTGATTTTCCGTTCCGAACTGGGTTTCCGGGCTGCCTGTCTCTCGGCCATTGTGGCGGACCAGCGCCAGAATCCAGATAATGTAAACAACGCCGGAAACGACCCCGGCAAAGATCACCCCTGGCAGGCCATAAAAATGGGCGGCGGCAAAATTGAGGCTGGTGGCACAAACGGCCGTGCCAATCTTTGGCGCAATAAGCCGTTTTGTATTCGCCTCGCTCAACAGGCTGATGGTAGCTACCTGCCCGGTGGCAAACAGGCCGCCGCCCAGGATAATCCAGGGCAGCAGCCAGGAAATAGCACGGTATTCCGCGGCGACCAAGACGTTAAAGATGGGGCCATGCAGGAAATAGGCCAATCCCGTGCCCAAAACAGTCACGGCCAGCGCTGCGGCCGTCAGCCATTGGTTCACCTGTGTCGTGGTCTTCATGCGCGACGCATCGGTGGCGTCGCCTGCTTTTTGGAAAAGAATCGGCGTGATCAACTGCGTGACCAGGGTTGTAACCAGGGTGATGGGATAGTAACCCAGGCGGTACAGAACAGCAAAATAGCCTACGCTGCTGGTGGAGGCGCTGATCTGCAACGCCCAGCGGTCGGAGGACATTTGCACCCAGGTAAACACGCCCCAACCGGAGATGGGCAGCGCATAGTCGCGTAGTTTGCGCCGCCAGCCATACACCGCTAGGGCGGTTGGCTGGTTTTGCATCCCCGGCAGCGTCAGGACCTTGCGCCGGAAAAAGTAGGTTTGGGAAGGAAGCACCAGGAAGGCGGCCGCCGCGTAACCCAGCATGGCGTTGCCGCTGGTGGGGCCAAGACGAATGACGGCCAACAAGACCAGGGCTACTTGCAGCCACTGCCCCAAGGCCGCGTGCCAGGCCACGATCTTGCGCTGGCGCAGCGCGTTTTGCATCCCGTTGAGAATCTGGTTGTAGCCGGTGAAGAGGGCGTAGACCATGGCGGACACCAGGAAAAAGGCCCAATTTGTCCGGCCAAACAGCGCCAGACCACTGCTGATAACGGCCGTTGCCAACACCGTCCACAGGCTCACCTGGCCGATCAGGCTCCACAAGGCGCGCAGATAAGCGGCCGTACTCTGGTCTTCTTCCGCCGGCGATAAAAATCGTAAGGCGGCCCCGGCCAGCGGCCCCAAAATGATCTGGTTCACCAGGGTGGCGATGGTCATAATTAAGGCGATCTCGCCAAAGGTGGTGGGCGAAAGAACGTCTGTGAGCCAGCGCAGCCCAATCAGCCCACCAAGGATGGCGGCTCCCTGGCCTACCAGAATCCACGAAAACTCTTTGCCTAAACGAGAGAAGATGGAGAATTTAAACCATTGAGGCGGATACGTTTTACGGTCGGTCATGCAAATCAACTCGCTCTTTTTATCGTAAAGAGTGGGCGGATGCTACCACAGGCGACCCCTAAATGCTAGAATGGAGGCGTTACGCAAGCAATCAACAACAGGGCATCCATGAAAATCATTCACGTCTATAAGGATTACCACCCCGTCCGGGGCGGCATTGAAAACCACATCCGAACCCTGGCTGAAGCGCAAGCGGCGGCCGGCCATCAAGTGACCGTTCTGGTGACCAACCCCGGCGGCGAAAAGCCGGATGTGCTGCTGAACGGCGTGCGCGTGGTGCGGGCGGCGCGGCTGGCAACGGCCGCTTCCACCCCGCTGAGCCTTACCTTTCCTCGCCTGCTGCGCCGCCTGGAGGCCGACATCGTGCATTTGCAGTTTCCCTACCCGTTGGGGGAACTGAGCCAGTGGTTGGTGGGGGGGGAACGGCCGTTCATCATTTCCTACCAGAGCGACGTGGTGAAACAGCAAACCATCCTGCGCCTGTACGAGCCGCTGCTGCGCCGCGTGCTGCGCCAGGCCAGCCGCATTCTCGCCAGCAGCCCCAACTACATCGCCACATCCCCCTACCTCAGCCCGCTGGCCGACCGCTGTACCGTCGTGCCGTTGGGCATTGATCCGACCCCGTTTTTGCACGCCGAACCGCTGCCCTTGCCACCGTCCGACCTGCCGACGCTGCTGTTTGTCGGCCGCCATCGTTATTACAAAGGCGTAGACACGCTGATCCGCGCCATGCCAGACGTGGCCGCCCGGCTGCTGGTGGCCGGGGATGGCCCCATGCGGGCGACCTGGGAAGCGCTGGCCGCGGAGTTGAACGTGACCGACCGGGTGCAATTCCTGGGTGACATCAGCGACGCCGATTTGCCCCGCCTTTACGCGGCGGCCGACGTGTTTGTGCTGCCTTCCAACGTGCGCGCCGAGGCGTTTGGCCTGGTTTTGCTGGAGGCGATGGCTGCCGGGCTGCCGTGCATCACCACCGAGGTGGGCACGGGTACGTCGTTTGTGGTGCAGGATGGGCTTACCGGGTTGGTTGTACCACCTAAAGATGAACGGGCATTGGCAACGGCCGTCGCCCACCTCCTGGACAACCCTGCCCTACGTCGGGAAATGGGCGCAAACGGCCGTGCCCGCCTCCTGGCCGAATTCACCACTGCCACTATGGTCGCCCGCGTGGAGGCCATTTACCGGGAAATTGTCAATAGTCAATAGCCTTATGGTCAATTGTCAATTGGCTATTGACCATTGACAATTGTCCCCTCGTTTGCCCCCCTTTTACCGATAGGATAACATTCTCTCCCGTACAAAATCGTCCAAAGGATTCGTGGTGGTATGAATTCAAAACTTTCCCAATGGTGCGAAGGTCTCATCGAGGCCGGTTGGATAGCCGCTGTGATTGCGGTTCCGCTGTTCTTCAATATCCACTCTGATCGTGTTTTTGAACCGGATAAATTGACGCTGCTGCGCTCGATTGCCGTGCTGATGTCGGTGGCCTGGCTGGTGCGCTTCATAGACCGGCAGGATTGGCGGCAGGTGCAGGCGTGGCTGCGGCCGAAGGCAGAAATGGCCGTATGGCGCATCCCCTTCGCCCTGCCCATCTTCTTGTTGGTTGTTGCTTACCTCATCTCCACCCTGTTCTCCGTCTCACCCAGCGTCAGCCTGGCCGGTTCTTATCAACGGCTGCAAGGAACCTACACGACGTTCGCCTATATCGTCATTTTTGCGCTGATTGCCAGCACCATGCGCAGCCGGCAGCAGTTGAACCGCCTGGTCACCTTTGCCATCATCACCAGTATCCCGGTGGCTTTTTACGGCTTTTTGCAGCACTTTGACTATGATCCCCTGCCCTGGGGCGGCGAAACGACAGAGCGTGTTGCCGGGCACATGGGCAACGCCATCTTCATCGCCGCCTACCTGATCATGGTCTTTCCACTCACCCTGGCGCGCATCATCGCCGCCTTTAACAGCATCCTGAATGACGAGGCACTTTCTTCAGCCGATGTAATCCGGGCTTCGATTTACATTTTTGTCCTGTTCCTGCAATTGTTCGCCATCATTTGGTCTGGCAGCCGCGGCCCCTGGTTGGGGCTGGGGGTGGGATTGTTTGCCTTTGTGCTGATTCTGTTGGTGGCTTTACGCAACGCGGTGGAAGATCACGGCCGTTTCCGGGCGGTAGAGGCAGTGAAGGCCGCCGGACTGGTGTTGGGCGGCGCGTTGGCTGCCTACCTGCTGGGTTCCCTGCTGGTTGGCGCGGTGGCCGGGACCGGCCGCTTCGCTTCTCTCGCCGGCGGCATGACCTCCTTTGTTGCCTTTCTCGTCGCCCTGGCCGTGCCCGGCTTGCTGATTTTTGTCATGATGGCGGCGCGGCGCGGCTGGCGCTGGTTGTGGCTGAGCTGGATTGTGCTGGCCCTGTCTGTTTCTGCCTGGGTGGTGGTTTTCAACCTACCGACAGAAGTCACCGAACCGCTGGCGGAAACGCCGCTGGTGGGCGGCGCGTTAGACACGCTGGATTCCTGGCGCGAACTGCCGCGCATTGGCCGCCTGGGCCGCCTGTTGGAAGCTGATGATGGCACAGGGCGGGTGCGTACTCTCATATGGGAAGGCGCGCTGAAACTGTTTTTGCCGCACGAACCATTGGCCTTCCCCGATGGTAAGGTGGATACATGGAATGTTTTACGGCCGTTCATTGGCTATGGCCCGGAATCCATGTATGTCGCCTATAACCGCTTTTATCCTCCCGAACTTGCCAGCCTGGAAGCGCGCAACGCCTCGCCAGACCGTTCGCACAACGAAACGTTCGATGCGCTGGTCATCACCGGATTGTTGGGGTTTGCCGTCTGGCAGTTTATCTATCTGAGCGTCTTTTATTATGGTTTTCGCTGGCTCGGCGTGCTGCGGACCAAACTAGAACGCAATTTGCTTATTGGCTTGTGGTTGGGCATGGGCGCGTTGTCGGCCGTTTTGTTCACTGTCTGGCAGTCACCGGCCTGGCTGGGGGTAGCCTTCCCCTTTGGCAGCATTGCCGGGTTGGTGGTGTATCTGGTGTATTACGCCTTTTTTGCCCCCGTGCCCGAAGAACAGACCGATCCATTTGCGCCCGACCGCCTGCTGTTGGCCGGTTTGTTGGCGGCCGTTTTGGCCCATTATGTCGAAGTCCACTTTGGCATTGCCATTGCCGCTACCCGGCTGCACTTTTTTGCCTACGTCGGGTTGATGTTGGTGGTGGGATATGTGCTGCCATTGGTCCAGGAAACGGCCGTCTCTGCGCCATCCCTCGCGCCCACCCGTTCCCGCAAACGGCGCGCCGTCATCCGCCCGGAAAGCGGCGACCTGTGGGGTCCGGTCGTTTTGTCGGCGTTGATGCTCATGTTGATGTTGGGCATCCTCGGCTTCGAGTTCACCACGTTTACGCCTACGCCCGGCGTTACCTACAGCGACGCAGCTGATTTACCGGTCTCCGAAATTTTTCACCAATCCTTTTTTGTTGATCCCGGCGAAGATTTTGCCGATTCGCCTTATGTGTTTGCCATGTTGGTACTCACCTGGGCGTTGGGCACAGCTCTGGTTGTCGCCGAATTGGTTAAATCGGGCGAACTGCAATTCCCGGAAGACGAGCCGCCGCTGCCAGACGGCCGTTCCCGCATCGTCGGTGCGGCGTTTTTGGCGATTGGCCTGGTCAGCCTGGGGCTGCGTTTTGGCTTACCAACGCCGGCAGACGCCGGCCCAACCTGGTTTTTAGGCCGCCTGCTGCTGTTGTTGTGGGCGGTCCTTTGTATGTGGGCGGCGGCCCGGCTGCTGTTTAATCTCAGCCAGGCCCGTCTGGTGGCCGGGCTGGTGGCTCTGGCCGGGCTGCTGTTTACCCTGCCGCTGTTGGCCGCCGGCAATGGGTTGTGGGGCTTGGGCACGGCCGTTGTTGCCGGTGGCTTGTTGTGGTTCGTCTGGTCCAATGGCTGGCGCACCTCACTTGTACCAGTTGGCGTTCTCGCCCTGATTTCCTTTGGCGGCGCCCTCGTATACACCTATATCCAGGCTGCGCTGCTGCAAGCCAGCCTGTTTGCCCGGCCGACGCAAGCCCTGGACACCGCTGACAAGCTGCTAGAGTTTCGTGTCAGCGAGGCCAGCCAATCCAGCACGTTTCTCACCCTGTTCTACCTGTTTGTGATTGTTATTTTGCTGGCGTCGGCCTTTGCCCTGTCCAGCCAGCGCATGGCCCAAAGCAAAACGGCCGGCTCGGCCGTCGGTTTCGCCAGCCTGGCGGCGCTGCTGTTGGTCGGGCTATTTCTGGTCAGCGTTACCAATATGCGCATCATTCAGGCGGATATGGTCTATAAGCGGGGCAAACCCTTCGACCAACAGGCGTCCCAACAGCGCGATTTGCAGACCTGGGATGTGGCTATCGCTATTTATGAGCGGGCGATTGAGATGGCCCCGCGTGAAGATTTTTACTATCTTTTCCTGGGGCGCGCCCTGCTGGAGCGCTCCACGCTGACCGAAGATGTGGTTGAAAAGGAGACGTTTTTGGACCAGGCGGCGGCCCGGCTGCGGCGGGCGCAAGACATTAATCCGCTCAACACCGACCATACGGCCAACCTGGCGCGCCTGAATACGCGCTGGACCGAATTGACCCAGGATGCCGCCAAACGGGCCGGCCATCTGGCCGATGCCGAAACCTATTACCGGGAAGCAATGGCGCTTAGCCCACAAAATTCGGTGATTCGTAATGAGTACGCTCGCCTGGTGTTGGGGCTGCAAAATGATTGCGATAGGGCGCTGGCTGTTTATGATGAGGCTGTGGCCATAGACCCGTATTACGACGCCAACTTCTTTGGCCGGTCCGATACGTTGGTCTCTTGCGCGGCCGAACTGCCAGAGGCAGAACGACTGGTGTATTATGATCGCGCCCTGGCCGACATCCAATCTGGTCTGGCGTTGAGTCCCAGGAGCCTGCAAGCCTGGCTGCGGGCGGCCCAGTTGAACCAGGAATTGGGTGATTCGGCCGCGGCAATCGCCGCCTATGAGGAAGTGCGCAGTCTGAACACCGGCGGTGCGGTCCCGGTCTGGCAGGTGGATTATGTGCTGGCGACTCTGAACCGGGATGCCGGCAATACAGAGCAGGCGATTGCCGCCGCGCAGCGGGCGTTAACCACCGCTCCGGCCGAATCTACAGCGCAGGTGCAGGCGCTGCTGCAAGAGTTAACCGGCCAGCCGGTTACGCTGCCAGAATCACCGCCGCCGCCGGAACCGACCTCGCTGGAGGGGGAACGGCCGTTGGCCCAACTCTCCCCCGCCGCGCGCAACAATGTCTTCGATGCGCCGCCGCCGCTGACCATTGATGGCAACGGCCGTTACGAAGCTATCATCACCACCGCCAAAGGGGAAATGCGCCTGCGCCTCTTCGCCGATGTCGCCCCATTGGCTGTCAATAACTTCATTTTTCTCGCCAACCAGGGCTTTTATGATGGCACAACCTTCCACCGGGTGTTGGAAGGGTTCATGGCTCAGGGCGGCGACCCCACCGGCACGGGCGGCGGCGGTCCCGGCTACCAATTCGTCAACGAAACCAGCGACGGCCTCGGCTTCGACCGCCCCGGGATGTTGGCGATGGCCAACGCCGGACCAGACACCAACGGCAGTCAGTTTTTCATTACTTTTGCGCCGGCCGGCTGGCTGGATGACGGCTACACCATTTTTGGCGAGCTGCTGGCCGGTGAAGATGTGCTCAATTCACTCACGCGGCGCGATCCGCAAGCCAACCCGACGCAGCCGGGCGACCTGATTCAGCGGATTGACATTATCGAAGGCGAGCAGTAGCGTGCAAGCGGTTCTGGTGATATTTGTGATTGCCCTGGCGGTAACGGCCGTTAGCATCCCCTGGGTGCGTAAAGCGGCCATTGGCCTCGGTTTTGTAGACGCCCCGGCGCAGCGCAAATTGCACACCGACCCCATTCCCTTAATGGGCGGCGTCGCCATCTTTGGTGGGGCGATGATTGCGGTGTTGGCCTTTGCCAACGGCCTGGCCAGTTCAGTGATCGGCGTCGCCCTGGCGCTTAGTCTGGTCGCCCTGGTTGGTCTGGTAGACGACCGCATTGGGCTGCCGGCCTGGGCCAAGTTAGGCGCGCAGTTCCTGGCTTTTCTGGTCCTGGCTTACTTCGGCATCCGCGTGCAGCTTCCCATCCCCGATGCGCTCAATTACCTGCTCACCTTCTTGTGGCTGGCGGGCATCAGCAACGCCATCAATTTCCTGGATAACATGGATGGTCTGAGCGCCGGCGTCAGCGCGGTGGCGGCGTCGTTTATGCTGCTGCTCGGCCTGCAGAACAATCAATTCCTGGTATCGGCGCTGGCGGCGGCTATTTTGGGGTCTTGTCTGGGATTTCTGCGCTACAACTTTAAACCGGCGCAGATTTTTATGGGGGATGCGGGTTCTCTGTTTTTGGGCTTTTCGCTGGCGATTTTAGGGCTGCAACTGCGCTTTCCTGGCAACGTCAGTTTTGTCACCTGGATGGTCCCGGTATTTATCTTGGGTCTGCCTATTTTTGATACGACGCTGGTGGTGATTTCGCGCATTCGGCGTGGCGTTAGCCCTAACACGGCTGGGAAAGATCACACCAGCCACCGGCTGGTGAATAGGGGCTACAGCCAACGCGAAGCTGTTTTGCTGCTGTACCTCATCACCGGGGCATTTGGCATGATTGGTCTCTTTGTCACCAAGGCCACCGTGGCCGAAGGGTATCTCATCGCTGCCGTAGCCGCGGTGGTGGCCCTGTATGCCATCTACCGGTTGGAGAAAGAGGGCGCGGCTGAACGGCCGTGATCCCTACATGGAAGGGGAAATGATGGACTGGGACGCCCTTTTAGCGGATTGTGTGCGCTTTGCCCAACGATTGGTGCAGACGCCGAGTATGCCCTTTGCCGAACGGCCGTTAGCCGAATTGGCTGCCGCCGAACTACGCGCCCTGGGCTGCGACGAAGTGTGGCTGGATGCGATGGGCAACGTCAACGGCCGTCTTTACGGCCAGGACCGCAGCTTGCCGGCGTTGGTCCTCAACAGCCACACCGACCACGTAGACCCCGGCGACCTGGCCCTGTGGCCCACGCCGCCATTCGCCGCCGAGATTGTAGACGGCCGTATCGTCGGCCGCGGCGCGGCGGATATTAAAGGACCGCTGGCAGTGCAGGTGTACGCCCTGGCCGGACTCATTCGTCATGGCGAACGCCCGCGCCGCGATGTCGTGTTTAGCGGCGTGGTGCAGGAGGAAATTGGCGGCGCGGGGGCCAGATTCTGGGTGGAAAACCTGGATTATCCGGTGGCCCTGGTGGTCCTGGGCGAACCTTCCAACAATGACATTGCCGTGGGGCATCGGGGGATTTTGCAGATGTGGCTGCGGCTGCACGGCCGTTCCGTCCATGCCAGCGTGCCGGAAAAAGGGTGTAATCCCAACTACAAATTAGCCGATTTTTTGCAAGCCTTGCAGGCGCACAAAGACGAACTGGGACGTCATCCTCTGTTAGGCCCCACCACTGTCGCCCCCACCATCGTGGAGGTAGATACCAAGAGCGGCAACGTCACTCCCGCCTGGGCGCGTGTGCTGCTGGATTTTCGCACGGCCGCCGAAAGCGCCAACAGCCTGCAAGCCTTCATCCACGCTCTGGTCGGCGATTGGCCCCACGACATCAGCAGCGCTTGGGACGCGCCCGACACGCCGCTGCCCGACTCCGACGAGACGATTTACGGCTTCTACACCCCGCCAGACAGCGCTGTGGTCACACGGGCCAAAGCGGCCATTGATGCCGGCATGGGGCGGTCGGCCGATTTGTTTAGCTACCAGTTTGCTACCGACGGCCGTCACTTTGCCCCCTATGGCATCCCCATCATCGGTTATTCGCCGGCCGAAGAAGCGCAGGCGCACGTAGCCGGAGAAAGCATCAGCATCGCCAAAATGGACAAGGCGCTGCGCGGGTATGTGGCGCTGCTGCGTCGTTTTTAGATGAGGAAAAGCTGTCTGGCGGTCTGGGCGATGACGCCGGCCGGATGGTCATGCAGCTGCGTGATGCTTGTGGCAGCCAGGGTGGAGGGCAGCGGCCGTCCGCCGCTTGCTCCTAACCCCATGAATGGATACAAACCGGGTTGATACATCTCTTCCACGCCGCTGATATGCTGTTCCACCCGGCCGTGATGGTTTAGCAGTGTCAGGTCAGTGAACAGCGTGCCGCGCCGACTGCCCTTGCGCCAGAAGGCGATGGAAGATGGGCCAAAGGTGACGGCCGTCTCCCGCACACTTTCCCCCGCTGCCAGGGCCGGCAGAGCTACATCGTAAACGGCCGTGTCGTGCCACACAAAGCAGCGCTGTTCGGCGAAGACACGATGATAGCCGGCCAGCGTGGGGCCATACGGCGAGGCCCAAAACTGCGTCTGCCGCCGGTGGGCGGTGGCGATGGCTTCCTCCACGTACAGACCGCGCTGCATCGCCCCGCGCATGATCCAATTCCCGGCGATGCGGTAAAGGTGGCGGGGTGTGGCAGCGAACACGGCCGTTTCGCCAAACAGTTCCGTCGCCAACATCTGCATCTTGCGCGGCTGCCCACCGCCGATGTCCAACAGCAATAGCTGCTGGCTGTCCGGCGGGTTTACCGCCAGACCATCGCCAAACAAAGCAAAGCGACAGCCGGCGCGCCCGTTAAACAGGGCGGTTTCCCGCAGGATGCCACCGATGCCCAACTCCACCAGCCGGAACTGCTCGCCGTCATGTACGACTGCCCGTAAACGGCCGTTATCCATCACCCGCACCGCCTCAATAGAACCAGGCGTGGTCAGCAGGCAGGCGGCGGTGGCTGTTGTCTGGTCGGGTACGGCCGTCAAAACGGGTAATACGTCTATCTGATTATTCGTATAGCCATTAAGAAGCGCAACCGGAAATGACCCACGCTGGCCGCGTTCAAACACGTCACGCACATGTTGGCGCAGGGCGGGCGAGAGGGACGCCGGTGGTACGGCCGCTGCGGGATAGACCACAGCGGGGTGCAAAATGCTCACACCGGCCTGGGCACGGGCGGCCAGCGTTTTGTGCTGCGGGTGGACGCCGCCATAAGGATGCACGCCGAGCAAGCTGCGCACCAACAAGACAAAAAACGCATACCAGTCGGTGGCCTGGGAGAAATACGGCCGTTGGCCGAAGTCAGCCACGCCATAAAGCTGGGGGTCGAGGAACAGCTCCATCGCCACCGGGCAGGGGAAGGGGCTGATCTGGTAGCTGTCCACGTCCAACCAGGCCGGCAGGCCGGAGAGACGCGCCCCTGGCGTGAGGAATATATTCTGGTCGTTGAGGTCGCCAACGATGACGCCAAGCCGGTGTAGGGCGCTGAGGGTGGCGTGGATTCGTTGGAACAGCGCCAGGACGTCGGCAGTGGTGATGCCCTGCTGGTGGCGAAAATGGAGGTTGGACAGCTTTTTGATGGGCGCGCTGCCGACTGGCAGCCGGGCCATCTGAAAGCCGATCACCAGCCCGCGTTGGTCGGTTGCCAGGGCTGAGGGGCCAAGCACACCGGGCGGCAGGCGTTGGCTGAGGCCGCTGTTTAGCAGGTGGCGTAGTTTGGCGGCGTGGGCGGGTCGGGGCTGGTGGTAGAGTTTTACGGCCGTCTCCCCCAGACCAAACACCATGCCCTCGCCGCCCGACTGAATCACCTGCGTGGCATCCAGGGTAATGGTTTGTTGATTGATGATGATGGTTTGTTGGGTCATGGTTTGTTGCGCCAGGGCTGTTCTTGGTTAGTTAAGTGTATTTATAACACTAAATAATAGTGTAATAAAAACACAATGTCAACTTCCAGTTGCCTGTCCGCCAATAAGTGGTACGATTTTGGGGCGAAGAAGTTGGCTGCGTTGATCGCTTGTTAGCCAAGACCAACCGCCATAGTGGAAGTATTCAGGAGCCAGTATTCAGTTTTCACTGTGTGTTTTTCAGAGGCAATGCCGACTGGAAACTGGTCACTGAATACCTATCACTGCTACCAGTGAACCATCTACGAGGAGTGTTTATGCCACAACCGACTCCCTTTCACGGCCGTGCAGCGGCTGTATGCGAAAGTCATGAATGGCGTACCTGGGCCGGCTACCTGGCGGCGGCCGTTTATGAACCCTCCCATGAGCGCGAGTATTACGCCATCCGCAACAGCGCCGCCCTGATCGACGTGTCGCCGCTGTTCAAGTACGAAATCAGCGGCCCGGACGCCGCCCGGCTGGTGGACCGCATCATCACCCGTGACGTGAGCAAATGCCGCGTGGGGCAGGTATTGTACACCCCCTGGTGCAACGAAGATGGCAGCGTGATAGACGATGGCACGGTCCATCGTCTGGCCGAAAACCATTTCCGCATAACTGCCGCCGATCCGAATCTACGTTGGTTTCAGGATGTGGGCTACGGCCTGGACGCCCGCGTGGTGGACGTGTCGGCCGATCTGGCCGCCCTGTCCCTGCAAGGCCCTAGCAGCCGCGCCATCCTCAAAGAGCTGATCCACGACATCAACTTCGATAAACTGCCCTTCTTCCGCTTCGCGCAGGGCACGCTCGATGAGTACCCTGTCACCGTCTCGCGTACCGGCTACACCGGCGACCTGGGCTACGAACTCTGGCTGCGCCCAGGAGACGCTGAGCCGATTTGGGACCGCCTGATGGAGACCGGGGTGCGTTACGGCGCGCTGCCCGTCGGCATGGTGGCCCTGGACATCGCCCGCATTGAAGCCGGGCTGCTGCTGATCGAAGTGGACTACATCTCCGTCCAATACGCCGTCAGCGAGGCGCAAAAATCGTCGCCCTATGAGTTGGGGCTGGGCTGGGCGGTGGACCTGGGCAAGGGGAATTTTATCGGCCGCAAGGCGCTGCGGGCGGAGCAGGCGCGCGGATCCAAATGGGCCTTTGTCGGGCTGCACATTGATTGGACCGACCTGGAGCGATTGTTTGCGCGGGAGAATTTACCGCCGAAAGTGGCGGGGCGGGCTTCGCGCACGGCCGTTCCCCTCTACCAAAACAATCGCCAGCAGATCGGCCAGGCCACCAGCCAGACCTTCTCGCCCATCCTCAAGCAGTACATCGCCATCGGCACGGTGCTGACGGAATATGCCACGCCGGGCACGGCCGTGCAAATGGAGGTGACGGTGGAATATGGCCGCGAACGGGTGCAGGCAACGGTGGTGAAGACGCCGTTTTATGAGCCAGCGTGGAAAAGAGATTAGAGATTGGAGACTGGAGATTGGAGACTGAAAACGGGGAGGCGTGGATGGAGATGATTATTAGTCGTAATTTAACGTCGCATACGTTTAATGAAAGCACGGCCGTTAAAATCGCCACCGCCATCCGCAGCACCTATTTTGCCGAGTTCATCACCTTCCAACGCAAAATGAACCGTATTAAACAGGAAGAACAGACGTGACATTTGGTTTGAAGCTGTCCGTTATCCAACAAATTAGCACTGTCCTGGCCCGGCCCGGTATCCCCAGGTAAAAAGCGATCCTGTATGGTTCGCGTGCGAAAGGCAGCGCCAAACGGGGTTCAGACATTGACTTGACGTTGGTAGGCAAACAAGATTTAACCCTCAAGATTTTGTATCAGATTATTGCTGAGATTGACGATCTGTACTTGCCCTACACCAATGACTTGTCTATTCACAGCCAGATCAGTGACGCCGACTTGTTGGATCACATCAGGCGTGTCGGCATAACATTTTACGAAAAACAAGAACAACCACATGAAACAACAATATGATGCCATCATCATCGGCGGCGGGCACAATGGGCTGATCACGGCCGCCTACCTGGCCAAAGCAGGCAAAAAAGTGCTGGTGCTGGAAAAGCGCTACCTGGTCGGCGGGGCCAGCGTCAGCGAAGAAATCTACCCCGGCTTCAAATACACCGTCTTCTCCTACGTCGTCAGCCTGCTGCGGCCGGACATCGTGCGCGATTTGCAGCTTGCCCGGCACGGCCTGACCATCCTGCCGCTGGAGAGCACCCTCACGCCGCTGGCCAACGGCGACTACCTCTACCGCGATGGCGACCATTACCGCAGCCTGCGCGACATCGCCCGCCACTCGGAACGAGACGCCGGGGCGTATGACGATTACGGCCGTTCCATGTACTTCATGGCCAAAGCGGTCAAATATATCCTCAGCATGGTCCCGCCCGACCCCACTTCGCGCAATCCCGCCGATTGGCTCAGCCTGCTGGACATGGCCCGCCACTTTCTGGGCCTGGGCGAAGAGCAGCTTTACCTGCTGGCCAAACTGATGACCATGAGCGCCGCCGACTTTCTCGACCAATGGTTCGAGTCCGACCCGCTCAAGGGCACGATGTCGGCCAGCGGCATTATCGGGACCTACCTGGGGCCGCGCTCGCCGGGCACGGCCTACGTCCTGCTGCACCATTACATGGGCGAGATTGATGGCGCTTTTCGCGCCTGGGGCTTCGCCAAGGGCGGCACAGGCGGCGTCGCCGACGCTATAGCCCGCGCTGCACAGGCGTGGGGCGCGGAGATTCGCTGCAACGCCCCGGTCGCTCAGGTCATTGTCAAGAACAATCGAGCCATCGGCGTCGCCTTGGAAAACGGCGACGAAATCTACGCTGACGCCGTCGCCTCCAGCCTGGACCCCAAACTGACCTTCCTCAAACTGGTAGACCCGAAGCAGCTGCCAACCGATCTGGTCGCATCCATCCACAAATTCAACACACGCGGCTCATCCGGCAAAGTCAATCTGGCCCTGGATGTCCTGCCCGACCTGACCTGTATGCCCGGCCCCGGCCGCCACCTGGCCGGGGCGATCTCCATCAGCCCCAGCATAGATTACATCGAGCGGGCGTATGATGAGGCGAAATATGGCGAGTTTAGTCAACGGCCGTACATAGACTGCATCCTCCCCTCCGTCATAGACCCGGGCATGGCCCCACCCGGCAAACACGTCATGTCCTGCTTTGTGCAATATGCCCCCTACGACCTTAACGGCGGTTGGAACGATGCCAGGCGCGAAGCGTTCGGCGATGCGGTAATTGACACCCTAAGCCAATACATGCCCAACCTGAAGAACATCATCCTCCACCGGCAAGTGCTGACGCCGCTGGACATCGAGGAGATGATCGGGCTGTCGCAGGGCAACATCTTCCAGGGGGAATTGAGCCTATCGCAGTTATTTTTCTTACGGCCGGCGGCCGGCTGGGCCAAATACCGCACGCCCATCAAAGGGTACTGGCAGTGCGGCTCCGGCACGCACCCTGGCGGCGGCATTATGGGCGCGCCAGGACAGTTGGCGGCGCTGGAAATGTTAAAAGATGGCTGACACACTGCGCCAGCAGTGTGCAGACAACCGTTTGGCGCTATAATCTCTATCCCGGTTATTTGGGGTAACCTGACCTACAAAAATATAGGAGAAAGACAGCTATGAATAAACATGATGTGCAACTGCTGCAACAATTCCGTGGCTACCCGGCCATCAGCATCTTGCTGCCAACGCACCGCACCTCCCCGGACAATCGCCAGGATCCTATCCGGGTGCGTAACCTGGTTCTGGAAGCGGGCAACCGGCTGCTGCAAGAGTTCAGCAAACGCGAAATGGAGACCATACTCGCCCGTCTGGAGCAGGCGGCCAACGAGATTGATTATCGCGGCACGCTAGATGGCCTGGCGATCTTTGTCAACCAGGACATTAGCCGCATCTTGTACCTGCCGTTTACCTTAAATGAGCGCGTTGTGATTGATGAGACCTTTGCCACCCGCGACCTGGTCTACGCGCTCAATCGTACCACCCGTTACTGGGTATTGGCCCTCAGCGAAAATTCGACTCGCCTGTTTGAAGGTGTGCGTGAAGAATTAATTGAAATTCGTGAAGAAGGCTTCCCGCTGGTCCATACTGGCGCAACCAGAGGCAAAGCCGTGCCCACCGATCCGGCGGTCCAGGCGTCGGCTTACCGGGATGAACGCCACCGCCAGTTTTTCCGCCAGGTGGACGAGGCGTTTAAGCCATTTTACACCGACGATGAACTGCCCCTGGTTGTGGTGGGGGTGGACCGCTACCTGGCCTTCTTCCAAGAGGTGACGGCGCGCCCCGGCGCAGTCGCGGCAACCTTACAGGGCAACTACGACAAAGCCGCCCCACATGAATTGGGCAAATTGGTCTGGCCGCTGATGGAGGAAGTCGAAACGCAGCGGCGGTTGGAATACCTGGATGTATTGGGGCGAGCCGTCGGGCAGCGGAAGTTTGTCTCCACGGCCGAACAGGTGTGGCGGTTGGCGCAAGAAGGGCGCGGCCGGCTGCTGCTGGTGGAGCAGGATTTCCACTTTCCTGGGCGTCTCAGTGAAGACGGCCGTCTCCTTTTTGCCGCCGACGACCCCACTGCGCCAGATGTAATGACCGACGCCGTGAATGAGATTATTGAGATGGTTTTGTCCAAGCAGGGGCAGGTCGTCTTTGTGGACAATGGGCAGTTAGAACAGCATCAGCGCATTGCGCTGGTGCTGCGTTATTAAACTGCAAAACAGACCTGACAGTTCTCAGAGAGCTGTCAGGTCTGACAGAGTCGCGAAGCGGTAGCCACGCTTTTTCAGGGCGGGCACAACCCGGCGCAGCACCTCCACCGTGCCTTCCCGGTCGCAGCATCCATCGTGCAGCACAATGATAGACCCCGGCTGCACGTTGCCCAAAATGTAACCGGTGGCAAATTCAACAGAGTGGAACTGGGCGTCGTAAGGGTAAATGGAACCGACAACGCAGCGGTAGCGATACGGCCGTATCTGCTCCAACATGCGCGTATTATAAAAGCCCGAACCGGGCCGGAACCAGCGTACCGGCCCAAACGGGGCAATCAGCGCGTGGGTTTCCGCCAATTGACGGTCAAATTCGCCGGCGTCCAGAGTGATGGAACGCTGGTCACTCATCAGGTGATTGCCCAGTTCGTGCCCCTCGGCTACGATGCGGCGCATCACTGCCTCATTGCCGGGGACCTGGCTGCCGATAATGAAAAAGGTGGCGGGCACTTGCAGCTCGGCCAGCGCGTCTAAAATCTCCGGCGTCAGCTCATCGTGGGGGCCATCATCAATTGTCAGAGCGATGACTTTGTCGTGGGGGTCGGCGCGGAACAGCACCTCATCGGAAGTTTGCTCCTCTAACAGACGCGAAAAGAGCCGGGCCTTGAAGAAAAAGCCAGCGGCGGCGGCGGCGCTGAGGACGCTAAGAAGTAAAAAAGTGCTTTTTGTTCGGCGCATGATCATTAACCAACTGTTTATGGGGGACAATCAACGGGTTACGGATCATTGTTGACGGTTGTCGGCTGATTGTTGGTCTTGCACCAGCAGGCGGCGCAAGACCTTGCCAATAAAGGATTTGGGCAGTTCCTCGCGGAACTCAATGTCCCAGGGCACAGCGTAAGGGTCCAGACGGCGGCGGCACAGGTCTAACAGTTCCTCTTTGTTGATGTTGGCCCCGGGGCGGGGGACAACAAACGCCTTCACTTTTTGCCCTTCTTCGGCGCGACCAATACCCACGACGGCCACCTCTAAAACGCGCGGATTTTCGTATAGTACCTCCTCCACGTCGCGGGGAAACACGGTGTATTCGCCGAAGACAATGGTGTCTTTTTTGCGGCTGATAATGCGGAAGTAGCCGTCTTCGTCTTGCACGGCCACGTCGCCTGTGTCCAGCCAGCCATCATCCAGGACGATGGCGTTATCCAAAGTGCCATCGGCCTGCCAGTAGCCCTGCATCACTTGCGGACCGCGTATGACCAGCTCGCCGATCTGCCCAACGGGGAGATCTTCACCAGTAATGAAGCTGATGATTTTGGCGTCGGTGTTGGGCAGCGGCACGCCAATGGAGCCAGGTTTGCGCAAGCCATAAAGCGGGTTGGCGTGCGTGACGGGCGAGGCTTCGGTGAGGCCGTAGCCTTCGACGAGACGACCGTGACTCAGCTTCTCGAACGCCTCTTGCACCTCAACGGGCAGTGGGGCCGCGCCGCTGATGCACGCCTTCACACTGGACAGACCATAACTGCGCACGTCGGGCGTCTGGTTAATTGCCATGTACATGGAAGGCACGCCGGGAAACATCGTTACTTTGTGGTCGCGGATATGCTCTAGCACCTGGGGGGTGTCGAAGACGGGCAGCAGAACCAGAGTGGCGGCCACGGCAATGGGCACGCTCATGGCGCTGATGAGACCATAGCTGTGCAGCAGCGGCACGACGGAGAGAAAGACTTCCTGGCCGTAAGTCAGGTCGGGGACCCAGTGGCGGGTTTGCAGGGTATTGGCGACCAGGTTGTGATGGGTGAGCGCGACGCCTTTGGACAGGCCGGTAGTGCCGCTGGTGTAGAGGATGGCGGCCAGGTCATCGGGCTGCACTTCGATGCCCAACGGTGTGATGGGAGCGTCCTGACGCACGGTGAACATGCGCTGGCCGACTTCGCGGGCAATGGCTTTATGCCGCTCTTCGTCATCGGCAATGCCAAAGCGGGCGATGAGTTTCTGGTAGACGGCGTGGGAAACGGCCGTGCGTAAATCGGCAAATATGAACTCGTTCAGGCCGGTCATCTGCTTGATGGCCTGGGCCAACTGGCTGAAGCTGTGGACTGTTACCAGCACTTTGGGCTGCGTTTCGCGCACCTGGCGGATGATGGTGGTGGTGTCGGCTTCGGCGTTGGGCAGCACCACCACGCCGCCGGCGCGCAGCACGCCGTAAAAGGCCACCACCATCTGCGGCATGTTGGGCAGGATGATCATCACCCGGTCGCCGGGACGCACCCCTAAGCCGTGAAAGACGTGGCTCATCTGGTTGACCTGCTCGTTGAGTTCTTTGTAGGTAAGCTGCGAGCCGTAGAAGTGGATGGCCGGGCGGCGCGGCAGCCAATGGGCGGCGCTTTCCAGAAAGTCGGGCAACGGCCGTTTGGGTATCGGGATGGATGGGGGTGTGCCGGGGCTGTAACTTTTGAGCCAGATACGGCCGTGCAGCGGATTATCCCGGCTAATGGCGTCGCGCCAGGTTCGCGGACGGCCGTCGGCGAACCGTTCGATGGCCCGGGTGACAGCCTGATGGCGCTCTAACTGCACCTTGTGTTTGGCCGATCCCACGTCAATCACTTCGGCATCGGGGATCATCTTGCCTACGTCTTCAAAGACGCGGCGCGGGAAATAATTGTCCCGTTCGCCGGTGATAATCAGCGTGGGCGTGCTGATGTTGCGCATCAGCGACCAGCCCTGCCAATGCTGCATATTATTGGCCATCATATTTTTGACGACGTGGATTTCGGCGTCGAAGCGAGTGCGATATTTCCAGAACGGCCGCAGCCAGTTCAACGGCAGCTTCAGCAGCCACTTGGCAAACCAGGGCAGCGGGTACTCTCCGGCCGTAGCGATGAGAACCAGCTTTTCTAACTGCTCCGGGTGGGCGTTGGCGTATTCCACGGCAATCGAACCGCCAAAGGAGTGGGCCACCAACGTAAACTGCTCCGGCAGCTTGAGCCTCTGGGTGATGGCGTATAGATCGGCGACCAGTTCGTCCATGGTATAGCGCGTATAAGGCGCATCGCTTTGCCCGTGTCCGCGCAAATCGGGGGCGACGACGCGGTAGTTGTGGCTGGCAAAATAATTGATCTGAAACTCCCACGATTCCAGCACGCCAGCGTAGCCGTGCAGAAATAGAATGGTGCGCTCGGCCCCTTCCGGCCATAAGTCCAGCACGCTCAATTCGGCGTCGGCGACGCCGGGGATGGGCACGCTGCGTCGGTAGAGATCATAATCGAATACAATGTCGCGTCGTTTGACGCCGCGGAGTTTCTTTTTCATGAGGCGCACCTGTCAGTTGGGTATGTCACCCGATTATACAAAGGAGGCTGCGTTCCACCAATTCAGACTGTAGTTGTAACTGCTTGTCATCTGCGGCAGCGCGGACATGGGCCGGTGAATGTGGTATAGTAACGGGCCAGGAGATATGTCATGACCAGACCAAACCGAACCGAATTAGACTTGGAAACACACGGCCGTCTTTCCATCCTGGTTGTTGTTGCTGTCGGTTATCTGGTCACGTTTCTGGGCGCCTTTTCTGCCAACGGCTATACCGGCACATGGTTGGAAACCTTTTTGGCGCTGCTGTTTGGGGTGGTTTTTTCCCTGCTTTGCGCCTATGACTGGCTCTTTTTTCATTACGTCCAGGGCGCCTGGAAGAAGCCGTTATACTTTGGCATCCAGCTTGGCCTGCTTTTTGCCATTCAATGGTTGATTGGTCCGGGTGGCATCTGGTTGGTTTCCTTGCCGCTGGCCGGGCTGGCGGTAGAGCATCTGTCGCCGCTGTGGCGTTGGCCGGTTTACCTGGGCATATTGTTCGGCATGTTCGTCTCCATTGGCTTTCGTTATCAGGATTGGCAGTCTGTTTTTTTGTTTACTCTCAGCGTTAGTCCGGCCATCTTTTTTGTGGTGGTTTTTTCGGAGCAGGGGGTGCGTGAACGCACTGCCCGTCAGAAAGCAGAAGAATTGACGGCCGACCTGGAAGAGGCCAACCATCGCTTATCGGCTTATGCCGCGCAGGTGGAGGAGTTGGCAACCACACAGGAGCGCAACCGGCTGGCGCGAGAGATTCATGACAATTTGGGCCATTACCTGACGGTGGTGAATGTGCAAATCGGCGCGGCCAAAGTGCTGTTGGCCCATGAGCCAGAGCGGGCCATGGCCGCTTTGGACAAGGCGCAGGGGTTGACCCAGGAAGGGTTAACGGCCGTGCGTCAATCTGTCAGTTCGCTGCGCGAATCACCGTTGGCTAAACGGCCGTTGCCCCAAGCCATCGCTGCGCTGGTCCAGGAATCCAACAATGCCGGCATCGTCACCGATTTGACCCTTCACGGCGATTACCGCCCTCTGACCCCTCAGACCGAGTTAACGCTCTACCGCGTGGCCCAGGAAGGGCTGACCAATATCCGCAAACATGCCCGCGCTTCCCGCGCCAATCTGACGCTGGATTATGCCAACCCGGAGCAGGTGCAGTTGATGGTGGCCGACAATGGTTTGGGCGCAGCCGCTGCCGGCAGCGGGTTTGGGCTGCTGGGCATACGGGAGCGAGTGCTGCTGCTGAACGGCGATATGGAGATAGAAACGGCCGTCAACCACGGCTTTTGCCTGCGCGTCACCATTCCTAAGTGATCATCTAGAAATTACATGGCCCAGATTGGACCAATCTCCAAGATTGGTCCAATCTAAAAAACAGGAAGTTATTCTTAGACGATTACTAAGAGGTAGGAGCCGTTAACCGAAGTCCGTATTCCGTTTTCCGATGGCATTTATCCAGCAATTCCAATTATCAACCTGCTCGTAGGGGCGGGACAGTCGGGCCAATGTCTCGGCCATTCTCCAACACCTTTGCTCCCGCCTGTCTCGCCCGGTCCAGGCGAAAAAGGGCGAGACGGCGCGGGAAAAAGCCGTTCGCTGCGGTTGTTACCTGCCCGCGCCGTCCCGCCCCTACCACAATTGGAATTGCCGGCATTTATCAGAGGCGACACGCTACGAATACGGATTACGAAGTACGGATTACGTCTACCAGAAGCCTGCCTGAGAAGTAAAATGGGGCACAGATTCACAAAGATTTTGGAGGTTTCATGAGCATTCGCGTATTACTGGTAGATGATCAGGCACTTTTTCGGGAAGGGCTGCGCACCCTTCTTTCGGTCTGGCCAGACCTGGAGGTGGTAGGCGAAGCGGGCAACGGCCAGGAAGCGTTGGTGCTGGCCGCGGCCGTGCGTCCCGACGTGGTTTTGATGGATTTGCGGATGCCGGTTTTAGATGGCGCAGCCGCCACACGCCGCCTGCTGGCCGAGTGGCCCGATACCAAAATCATCGTCCTCACCACGTTTGATGACGACGACCACGTGTTTGATGGCTTGCGCGCCGGGGCGGTGGGCTATTTACTCAAGGATGTGCCCTCGGAGAAATTAGTCGAGGCAATTCGTCTGGCGGCAGAGGGTAAATCCTTTTTGCAGCCGTCTATTGCCGCCAAAGTGGTAGCGGAATTTGCCCGGTTAACGGCCGTACCCCCGGTAACGGCCGTATCTACCTCCCCGTTAGTTGAACCCCTGTCTGACCGCGAACGGGAAATTCTAGCGCTGCTATCCACCGGAGCCAGCAACAAGGAAATCGCCGCGCAGCTTTATATCGCCGAAGGTACTGTGAAGAATCACGTCACCAACATTCTCGGCAAAATGGGCGCGCGTGACCGCACCCAGGCGGCCCTCAAGGCCAAAGAGATGGGCCTCCTTTAAGTTGAAAGACCTGACAGATTTCGCCAACCTGTCAGGTCTTTTGGGTAGTATTCAGTTTTCAGTGCGCGTTTTCCAGAGGTAACACCGACTGAACACTGAACACTGGTCACTGACCACCGATTACGGCTCCTGGCCCTTATAGTCCATACCGTTCTATCGCTTCGTTTAAGATACGGTTAACCAGTTCTTCATAGCTCCAGCCCTCCGCCCTGGCTTCGATGCACAGGTCAGAATATTCCGGGTTCAGGCCGGGCAGGGGATTCACTTCCAGAATGTACGGCTTGTTACCATCATTGGCGTCCAGGCGAAAATCCACGCGGGCAACGTCCAGGCAGCCGGTGACACGAAAAGTAGCGGCCGTCAACCAGTTTAACTCATCCAACATCGCCTGCTCAATTGGCGCCGGGCATAGATAGTGGAAGGTGTGTACCAGTTCGGTCTTGATGCGGCTGGTGTAGATGCCCCCTTCTTCGTCGGGATAGCGAGTCATGTCTATTTCCAGCGGCGGCAGCAGCGAAAGCCCCTTGGAGACACGCTGCGCTTCTTCATCGTCGGGCACGCGCCAGGCGACCGGCGTGGTCAGGTTGCCTACCACGCCTACGGTAATCTCTCGCCCTTCGATAAAGTGTTCGGCCAGCACCGGTTGATCATAACGGTCGAACAATCGGCGTAGCTGGGTCCGCAGTTGGGTCTCGTTCTGCACCACCGATTCGGCGCTGATACCCATGCCGGTGCCTTCGCGGCTCGGTTTGACAAACAAGGGGAATATCAGATCGGCGCTGATGGGTTCGTGAACACGCTCGAAGACCTGAAATTGGGGCGTTGGCAGGCCATGGTAGGTGAGGACACGCTTGGTCATCGGCTTGTCCAGGGTCAGAGCCAACGTGAGGACCTGGGAGCCGGTGTAGGGGATGCGCAGCATTTCCAGGATGGCCGGAACCTGCGCTTCCCGCGAGTCGCCAAAATGGCCTTCACAAATATTAAAGCAAATGTCTGGCTTGAGCCGGACTAAGTTTTCAAACAGGCTTCTGTCCCCTTCCAAAAAGGTGACATCGTGGCCGCCCGATCGGAGAGCGGTCATGATTGACTCGATGGTTGCTTCGGAATCCAAATCGTCCCACATGTCGGGCGACATGCCGGGCAACAAGGGCGCATTTTTTTGAAGGTTTGCCAACAAAGCAACGTGCATTTTATTGTTTTTCTCCTGAAAATTGATTTACATAAAGCGGCAATGTGGTTGCCGCACAAAAATTCACCACAGAGAGCCAACGGGTTTGATAAACCTTCGGCTCTTTGTGGTGCTATCGAATCGCCTGATTCATTTTGCTTTATTCATTGGTTTGTTTGCGTCGCCAGAGGTACAGACCACCGCCGACGGCCGCTATTCCGGCTGCTACCAACCCACCAGCAACCAGGGCATTGTTTGCGCCATCATCTGCGGTTACCGTAGCGGTTTCAGCTTCGGCTGTCGTTGGGGGTTCGGGGGTGGCGGCGGGCTGGAACTCCTCGGTCACGGCCGTTTCTGCCTCAATCGTGGCTGCCGGCAGTTCTGCCTGAACCGCGCTGTCTGGTAAGACGAAAACGGCCGTCGTCCGTCCTGGCACGCTAACCGTACCCGTCGCCGCATCAAAGCTGGATTCAGCCACCAGCGCGTCGGCGGAGTTGAGCAGCACCGGATGCAGTTCCAGGGGCAAATTCACCCAATCAGCCGCGCTGAAGTTGAGCGGATCGTCGTTGGCGTTAAACAGCGTGACGACAAGGGCATAGTTCGAGTCCAGATTCTCCCCTTCCAGGTCCGACAGGCTCATGACAATGACGCCAGGGATTTGCTCTGGCCCGGTGTTGTGAAAACGCAGCCGCGCCTGCACCTCAGCGGCCGTTTGCAGGCGGAAGAGAGGCGAACTGGCGCGAATTTGCAGGAATTCGCGGAAGTGGGCGGCGGAAACGGCCGTGTGTTCGCTGCTGGCTGCCAGGTCGGGGTTAGCCAATAGGGGACCCATCACCGGCCACATGCTCTGGTTGTCGGCGGCGGCAGGCAGCCCCTTGCCCCAGTTGGTGCTGTTGCCAGTCCAATCCACGGCGTTGAACCAGTCGCCGGAATTGTAGCTGTTGCGGTCCAACGATTTGGAGCGCAGCAGATCATCGCCGGCCTGGAAGAAAGGCACACCCTGGCTGAGCATGACGATGCTGCTGCCCAGGTTGTGCATCCGCACGCGGGCGTCCATGTCGGCCGTCAGCGGCGCTTTGTACTGGATGGCGTCGAACAGCGTCTCGTTGTCGTGCTTGGAGACGTAGACGATGTTTTCCTGGGGGTCCTGGGTGTAACCGGCCGGGCTGCCGTTGTAGCTGACATCCGCGCCGGTGGTCAGGACGCCGGCCGCGCCGGTGAATTGGTAGTCGGCCAGGTTGCCGGCCAGCCCGACGCGAATCAGGTCGGCGAAGTTGAGCAGGCTGTCTAGTTGGGCCGATGCCGCGCCCTGATCGGTTTCGTTGGGGTCGTAGTAGAGGCCGTTGATGAAGCCCTGCTCTTGCTGCCCGCCAAAGGGCGAACCACCGCGCGCGGCGTCGCGCAGCCGGTCGTTGAAGACGCCGATGCCGGTTCCGGCGGCGTTAAATTGGGTGGCGTTGACGCCGCGGGCGTTGTTGGCCACTTCGCCGAAGTTCCAGCCTTCGCCGTAGAGGTAGATGGCCCGGCCGTCTACGCCATCATTCGCCAACGTCAGCGCGTCCAGGGCGGCGCGTACCGCCAGCATATCGTCCAGCATATGGTGGCCCATCAGGTCGAAGCGGAAAGCGTCTACTTTGTATTCTTTGGCCCAGGTGATGACCGAATCCACCATCAGTTTGCGCATCATGGCGTGTTCGGTGGCGGTGTTTTGGCAGCAGGTAGAGGTTTCGACACGGCCGCTGCCGCTGAGGCGGTGGTAATAGCCGGGCACAATCCTGTCCAGTACCGATTTGTCGTTTTGGCCGCTGGCGTTGGTATGATTATAGACCACATCCATCACCACCCGCAGCCCCATTTGGTTCAGCGCCTGCACCATCTGGCGGTACTCGACAATGCGCGTCACGCCGGTGGGGTCGGTGCTGTAGCTGCCTTCAGGCACGGTGTAGTGCAATGGATCGTAACCCCAATTGAACCCATCTAAATCGCGCACTTCGCCGATAATGGCCTGCTGCTGCTCGGAGTCCGGCGGGAAGGCGGCCAATTCGGTCGGGTCTGGCTCTACGCGGGCGGCGGCGTCTTCGTTGATGGTGGCGATGTCGAAGCTGGGCAGCAGGTGGAGGTGGCTCAGGCCAGCGTCGGCCAACGCCGCCAAGTGGCGCGTGCCGTCGCTGTCTACGGTGAAGGCCATGTAGGTTCCGCGCAGCATTTCCGGCACGCTTTCATCGTAGATGCTGAAGTCGCGGATGTGCAGTTCGTAGATGGTGATGTCTTCGGGGGCGGCGAGCGGCGGTTTGGCGACGGCCGTCCACCCATCCGGCAGCAAATCGGCGTCATCCAGGTTGACAATCTGGCTGAGTGTGCTGTTGAGCGACAAATTGAAGGAGTAGGGGTCGGTAACCAGGTTGGTTTCCACCGCGCCGGTGGTGGGAGCGAAGATCTGCACTTCGTAAAGGTAATAGCGGCGGTCCCAATCGGCCGCGCCGACCACGCTCCAGACGCCGGTGTTAGAATCTATGCGCATGGGGAAAAATTCGGGTGCGTCGGCCGGGTTGTCGTCGGGGAACAGCGCCAGGCGCACGCGCTGCGCCGTGGGCGCCCAGACGCGCAGCACCGGGGCGCCCTCTTCGTAGCTGACGCCCAATGGACCATTGTAGGCGAACAGGTCGTCCAGTACGCCGGGAATCTGTAGGCCGGTGGCGTCCAACAGGCCGCCGGCGGCGTCGCTCATGGCAACGGCCATTTGCCCTTTCAACGCCAACCGCGCATTAAAAAAGTCGGCGCGGTCAATTTTGAAGGCGGCGTAATCGGCCAGGTGGGGGAATTTTTCCTTCACGCCATCGGGTAAACCGGCCGGATCAGGCGTCAGGCGCAGCCAATCGCCGCCACTGATGTCGCTAAAGCTGAGGCTGAGTTTGCCGTCCAGGCTGTAGTACAGGCGGTAGGTGCTGCTGTCGTCGGCGGTTATGTCCCAGGCGATGGTATCGGTCGTGACCCAATGCGCTTTGGCTTCGCGGATGTTGCCCACCGGGCCACCGCCACCGACGCGAATGTTGATCAGGTTACTGGCCGAATCCCAGGCGAATGTGACCAGGTCGCCATCGGCGGCGACGGTGAAGGGGATGTTGGCTCCATCCAGCGCGCCGCCTTCGCCATAGCTGTCATCCGGGTTCTGGCCGACAGCGACGCGGGCTTCATACTCACCGGCGGGGATGGCGTCGGTCTGGAATAGGAAAAGGCCGTCGCCGTCGGGGTCTTGCAGCCAGGAGCGCAGGCAGTCGGCCTGCCAGTCGGCGGCGCAGCCCAGTTCATCTTGAAAGCTGCCGGGTACGTTGGCGATGACGCTGTTGACGCTGTCGGCGACCCAGCCGGTTTGGGTGGAGAAGAGGAAAGTGACGGCCGTTTCTTGCGCCAGCGACAAGGGGACGTTAGGGCCGCCGGGCTGGGCGGCCAGCCCAAAGTTCACGTCCCAACTGCCGTTGAGGGCGGCTTTGTATTCGTAATCGCCGGCGGGGATGGTGAAGGTATTGGACCAAAGCTGGTCGGTTTCGTTATAAATCAGGGCGGTGGCTTCGCATTCTGGCTGCCAATCGCCGGGGCAGCCCAGGACGCTCTGAATTGTGCCGGGGATGACGACCAGGTTGGGCTGGGCGACAGCCGGGGCGGGCATTCCGGCGGACGGAGCGGAAGTGGCCGCCAAGGATGGATCGCCGGTCGTGATTTCTAGGGAATCAGCCGCCGGGTCGTAATTAAAGATGACAGCTTCCGCTTCGCTGACAGTGAAGGGGGTGGGATCACCCTCGCGGAGCTTCACGCCGAGGTCAAAGGCGAGATTTACCTCATAATTGCCGGGTGGGATAGCAGCGGTGATGAATTGATAGAGGCCGCTGCCGCTTGGGTCCTGCAGCTGGGCAAGTCCGCAGTCTCTTTGCCAATCTTCGGCGCAGCCTAGCTCATCCTGGAAATCACCAACGAGGTGGACCAGGCGACTATTGATACTATCGCTTACCCAGCGTGTCTTATGGCTGTACCAGAAGGTGACGAAGCCATCGGCGGGTACGGTCAGGGGGATGTTGGGGCCGTAGTATTCGGCGTTTAGTCCGTAGTTGTCGGCCCAGGTTCCGTTGAGGGCGGCTTTGTATTCATAGGACCCGGCTTTCAGGGCAAAGGTTCCCAGCCACAAGTCGCCTTGCGGATCATAGGTAAGAAAGGTGGCTTCGCAGTCGGTGTTCCAGTCGCCGGGGCAGCCAAGTTGGGCCTGGAAACTACCAGCGATGGTCACACTGTCCGGGTTGGGGATGTTTTCCGGGTCGTCGCGCTGCGCCAGCAGGCGCGGGGTGGTGAGGGCCAGGGTTAGCAGCAAGATGATGAAGACAAGCAGTCGGGTGGTGATGGGGGAATGTTGGGATTTCATACAATCTCCTAAGCTAGGAATTTATGACAAAGGGACAAAGGTAAAAAGGAACAAAAGTTGCGTTCAACGGCCGTGTCTATACCTCGAATTGTAGCAGAGTATCAGATAGCAGTCAGGCAACGTATCTTCTCAAAAAAGCGCGGCGGAGTTGGTTGAGCCTGTCGAAACCAACGGTCTTCGACAGGCTCAGACCTCGTTCCCCCAGAATATTGAGAAGATACCAGAAAACCAACATTTTTGTCACCTTGTCAGGTGTCACCATGTCACCTTGTCAGGTGTCACCATGTCACCTTGTCAGGTGTCACCATGTCACCTTGTCAGGTGTCACCATGTCACCTTGTCAGGTATAGTTTGCCATTTTAGCCATCTGCTGTTCGCTGTGCGCTGGCTAAAAAGCGGTTGACTTTTGCGCCACAGAAAGATAGCCTTAGGCCATCACGATGAAAGGATGGCCTGCACATGATCACGGCGACGTGGCTCGGACAAATGGCGTATGACGCCGCCTGGGAACGGCAAAAAGAGATGGTGGCGGTGCGTGGTGAAACGCCAGACCTACCAGATGAACTGCTGCTGCTGGAACACCCGCCCACCTATACCCTGGGGCGCAGTGGCAAATTGGACCATCTGCTCCTGGATGAGGCGGCGCTGGACGCTCAGGGCTTCACGGTTCGCTGGGTAGACCGGGGCGGCGACATTACGTATCATGGGCCAGGGCAGTTGGTGGGCTATCCCATCCTGAATTTGCCGCGCCTGTTTGGTTTGCAGGGCTTCGAGAAGCCGGACTTTCGCCGCTACCTACAGAACCTGGAGGAAGTGATCATCCTGGCGCTGGCCGGATTTGGCGTGAGCGGTTGGCGCTATGATGGCTATACCGGCGTGTGGGTAGACCGCCCCGATGGCCCGCGCAAGATGGCCGCCATTGGCGTGCGGGTGAACGCTAAAGGGATCAGCAGTCACGGTTTTGCCTTGAATGTAAACCCGGACATGGGCCACTTTGCCCATATTGTCCCTTGTGGCATTAGTGAACATGGGGTGGTGAGTCTGGCGGATGTGTTGGCACGGCCGTTAACCCCCCTGGACCTTCTCCAGCCGATCACCGAGGCGTTTGGGCAGGTCTTTGCAGCAGAATTGTCAATTGCCAACGGCTAAAAGAGGACTCGACTAAGGACTATAACCCATGACTACCATTAACCTGGATTCTATCGGCGTCAACGAGACGGCCGTTTTAAAGCCCAAGCACCAGCCCAAGCGCCGCCACCCGGATTGGATTCGCGCCCGCATTCCCAGCGGCGAGAATTATGAGCGGCTGAACGAATTGATGCGCAGCAAGGAACTGCATACCGTTTGCGAGGAAGCGCAGTGCCCCAACATGGGCGAGTGCTGGGGCGCGGGCACGGCCACCTTTTTGATGATGGGCGATATTTGCACCCGAAGCTGCGCCTTTTGCGACATCAAAACGGGACGGCCGTTGCCTTTAGATTTTGCCGAACCACTGCGCGTGGCGACGGCCGTAAAAGCGATGAACCTGCGCCACGTTGTCATCACCTCTGTCAACCGCGATGAACGGGCAGACGGTGGCGCGCCGATATTTGCCGCTGTCATCCAGCGCGTCCGCCAGATGCAGCCCGGCTGCTCCATCGAACTGCTCATCCCAGACTTCAAAGGCAGCGCCGACGCCCTAAAAATCGTCATGGACGCCCGGCCGGAAATTCTGGGCCACAATGTGGAGACCGTGCCGCGCCTTTTCAAAAAGGTGCAGCCCCAAGACAAATACGAATGGGCTATGACGACCCTGGAAAACGCCAAAAAGATGGACCCCGAAGTGCTGACCAAGTGTGGCATCATGGTCGGTCTGGGCGAAACTTGGGATGAAGTGCTGGCGGTGATGCAAGATTTGGTGGACCGGGGCGGGGACATTTTAACCATCGGCCAATATTTACAGCCCCGCGCCGACCAGCATTTGCCGGTGGAAAAATATTACCACCCCGACGAGTTTGCCGAACTAAAGCGCATTGGCCTGGAGATGGGCTTCAAATGGGTCGAGAGCGGCCCGCTGGTGCGCAGCAGCTACCACGCCGACCGGCAGGTGCAGGCGCTGTCGCCGATTTACAAGCAGTTGTATGGCAAGGAGTTGGTGAGAGGCGGCTAACAGCAGTATTCACCCAACTCGCAAACCTGAGGACGGAGACCTGGCTGCCAAATTAGCTGACCTGAGAGTTCCGCCAGGAATCGGCTTCGCGCTAGAAGGGGACCGAAAACGCCAGTATGCCCTCTCCATTAACGACCTCAGATGGCCTGCACTCTGGTGAATGCAAAGGTTTTTGAACGTCCGTGCCAGCGCTCGGACGGTGCGCGTTAGGCGGATTAATGCCTATGTCTCTATAGTCAAGGAAGTCATCTGTGATGCAAATATCTATAATCGCGGGAGGAAGTCGTGGTGATGTTCAGCCCTACGTGGCCTTAGGAAAGGGATTAAAGGAGGCGGGACATACGGTTCGAGTCCTGGCTCCTCAGGATTACCAAGACCTGATAACAGCCTATGGCTTGGAATTCTTTGACATGGGCGGTGGGGTGAAGACAATGGCGCAAAGCCAAATTCAGGATATTGTCGAGCAGGGCAATATCCTGAAAATTCTGGCGGTTACAGGAAAAGGCGCTCAACAACTTGCCCTTCAATCAGCCATAAATGGGCTGGTGGCTTGTCAGGATTCTGACTTGATCCTTGCCGGCTTCGCCGGACTCTCCAATGGCTTAGCCCTCGCCGAAAAGTTGGGTGTCCCATTCCTTCAGGCTCATTTAATGCCTTTTACGCCAACAAGCGAATTTCCCAGTGTCCTAACACCGCAGTTACCACAAACACGGTTAACCAAACGGGCTAATGGTTTGTCACACCGCTTTGCCCAGCAAATGATGTGGCAGATGTTACGTGCAGCGGACAACAAAGCGCGTGCCCAGGTTTTGCAGATGACACCCGCCCCATTCTGGGGGCCATTTGCGTCCCTGCAACAGGAATCACAACCAATCATCTACGGGTATAGTCCACAAGTGATACCGCCTCCTGCCGATTGGCCGGATTACATTCATGTCACAGGATACTGGTTTTTAGAGCCGCCCGCTGAGTGGGAACCGCCGAGTGACTTGGTAAATTTCCTACAGGCAGGCCCGCCGCCAGTCTATGTTGGCTTTGGCAGCATGCTCAGCCGTAAGCCAGAAGAAACCGCAGATTTGGTTTTGAAAGCGTTGGCACGCACTGGTCAGCGCGCAGTGTTATCATCGGGTTGGGGCGGGTTAAAGAAAGATAACCTGCCGGAGACCGTGTTTATGGTTGGTTCTATTCCACATAGCTGGCTATTTCCAAAGATGGCCGCGGTTGTGCATCATGGCGGCGCGGGGACAACGGGCGCAGGACTATGCGCTGGAATCCCATCTATTATCACGCCATTTTTTGGCGACCAACCGTTTTGGGGACAACGGGTGTATGCGTTAGGCGTAGGCCCCCGGCCCATTCCGCGCCGCCATCTAACGGTTGATAACCTGGCTGAAGCGATTCAGTGGGCCGTAACCGACAAGACAATGCAAAAGAACGCGACCCATTTAGGGGAGCGCATTCGGGCCGAAAATGGAATTGCACAGGCTGTAGCAGTCATTGAGAAAAATAGAAATCCAAAATAATCCACCCAACCCCCATGTCCAAGGCGTCACCCCAGATGTGCAGCTGTATGCGGTAACGGCCGTTGGCCCCATCCCCTTGCCGACTCCGCCTGGCGCGCATTCCTTTGATGACCTCTACGACGGGTTGGCGCTCGGCGTTTACTCCGCGCTGCGCACCTTTGACCATAACAAATTCTTGCGCCTGGAGGCCCACATTGAGCGTACCAAACGCTCAATGGTCCTACTCGGTTGGGACTATCCATTGGATGAGATGGCTCTGCGCCGGGCGCTGCACGCTGTCTGTTCCGCCTATCATCGCCCGGAGGCGCGGGTGCGCTTTGATGTCCTGGCTGAACCGGCGTTGGCCCTGGGCACAGACGCCCGTGTGCTGCTGGCCCTGGCTCCCTTCACGCCACCTACGCCAGAGATGATTGCCAATGGCGTGGCGGTGGGGTTAACGCGAGAGTTGCAGCGGCAGCGGCCGTTAGCCAAAACGGCCGATTTTGCCGTGGCGCGCCGCCAGTTGGCTGGTCCCGCGGGTATTTACGAAAATTTGCTGGTAAACGACCAGGGCTTCATTCTGGAGGGCAGCAGCACCAATTTCTATGGCGTGCGGCAGGGCGTGGTCTATACGGCCGGGAGCGGCGTTTTGCCAGGCGTCACCCGCCAGATTGTGTTGGATTTGCTGCTCCAACTGGGCATCCCACTGCGCCTGGAAGCGGTACATCAGGACGAGGTTAGGCTGTTGGACGAGGCGTTTCTCAGCGGTTCGTCACGAGCGATTTTGCCGGTGGCCGCCGTTGATGGCAAAGCAATTGGCAACGGCCGTCCCGGTTCCATTGGCCGACGCCTGCTGATCGCTTATAATCAGTTGGTGGCAGAAACAATTCAGTCGGCTGTGCCGGCTGCCGCAGGCCACGAAACACAATAAGGCGCGGAAAACGCAGAGGTTTGACACGACTTTTGCAGTGACATAATGTTTTGATAGCGACCTTTACAAACGAATACGCCATAGAGCACAATACCAGGGAAGGATGAATAGCGCAATTTACTACGCAGGAGGTGTTGAACTATGGTTCCCCTGGTTGAATTTCCGATTGGTTGATCACTACGCCACATTTTCAGTTCGGTCTTTTCGGCAGATACCTTCATCCAGTTCAAGCGGTACATCAGCGGTTTGATTGTTTCCGAAAACAAAACTGTTGAGGAATCAACCGAATTGTTTGTCCACTAAAGCCGTAAAACCAAAAGCTCGCTCAACCGTCTACTAACGGAAAGCCCTTTTTCGCTCGAAGCAGAACTCAATCGTTGTCGCTTAGCTGTCATGCGGAGCAGCCTACCGGGTACAGCCTTGGAAAAAGACGGGGTGTTGAGTTTTGTTGATACGTTACTCACCCACTATGGACACCACTTTCCGCAACAAGATCGCCATCTTGTATGACCATGTGCAAAGTGTTGGGTCTGGGCGCACAACCTGGTGACGTTGCATTGCATTTGCGATGACCAAACTGACTACCCCTATATTCTTTGGGCTGTACGGCAAGCCGGCTGACCTGGTCAAGATTGAAGCAGGGTTACGCGCGGCGAACATCAAAGTTAGAAGGAAAGCAAGCTGGAGCTGAAAAAGCGATCAACCAAAGGTGGCGTCAGTATTTGCTAGGCGTGTGGCGACAAGAAATGTCAAAAAACCGGGCGTAGCTGACCTGTATGACTGAGCAAGTTGCGCATGGCTGAGCAGCAGTGCCAGCAATGGCTGGCACAGTTCCTGAACTTCCAAGCCGCCTATCGCTTGTGATAGTTGGTACACACAACCCAGCTTCTGCCGCTTTCTTGATGAGAAAGGCTTTGCTTATGTGGGCGCCCCTTGGGCGAGAAGCGGTGAAGTGGCGCTGGCAACAGGTCCCGGGAACGATTAGACAAGTTTGCCCAGCCGCCTCAAGGCGGAACATCTTGCGGCATCCGCCAAAAGCCGGTCAAACTCCTGCGTTTCAAACGACGACCATCACCTTTAAGGGAACAACCGAGACTTACTATACCTACTGCCGTACGCATCGGCTGCACAACTTTGGTAAAGTCCGTCTCGTCATCGAGCTATCGTCGGGCTGACCTTCCGACAATCAGGTATTTCTCATCAGCAACCGCTTGCACTGGCAGGCCAAAGGCATGACGCGCATTTATCGCCATCGTTGGCCCGTTGAAGTGTATCATGAAGAAGGTAAAGCCGAAGGGCTGGACCAGTATCAGCTACGGAATTTCGCGGCTATTGAACGACACCCCCTCCGCCCTGGTCGCCGTGGTGTACAGCTCACTGCGTGCCGCTCAACAAGGATACAGACCTGCAACAGAAGACCTTCAGCAACGTGAACTCGAAAAGCTAGACCTCGACGGCAGCGTTCCTTTTTGGCGACGAGCAACTCAAGCCCAAAGTCTGTGGAGCCTCGCTTTGTTTATTACGGCGGGGGGCTGGCTCAGGAAGCAATCTTATTTGCTGGAAATCATGACGCCGCTTGGTCCCCCGGGCTGTCTGCCCGCGTTGACCTGAGCCTTTTCAGTCCTGAGTTTGTGATGCTGTCCAGCTAACTGATGATAAGCTGGAATACTGGTTTTTTGCCATCCCGGCAGGACGCTTAACAGGGTATGGGCATTGGTACTGTTTGGCGTCATTGTGTTAAGGGAAAGGGTTGGTTTTTCCTTCCGTCCCACTCGCCTTTTTGCCGCCCCGTTCCCCCGCGTTTTCCCCTCCCCGCGGCCGGGCCCCCGCCAACCACACCCACCCCCACAAATGGGGAGGGGACGCCTCCCCCCCCCCCCTTTGTCCCCCCCCCGCTCCCCCCCTCCCCCGGGGCCCCCGGGTCCCCCAACCCCTCCCCCCCCCCCCCCCATCCCCCAATATTTACTCCCCCCCCACTGGGGGATAAAAACGGGCCACCCCCACAACACCCCCTTTGGTTTAATCCCCCCGCGCCTGATTGGTGCACCAAGACTTCCCCCCCACGTTCCCTCCCGTGGTTGTCCTCCGTTGGGGGGTCCCCTGGATCCCCAACCTCCCCCTTAATGTCCTCCGTTCGCGGTCCCCATTCCGGGCTTCCCCCTTCCCCCCGCCCCCCCACCCACCCCCCCTCACCCCACCCCCGCTTGACCCCCACCCCCCCAGTTCCCCCGGAAAGGGCTTGCCCCTGGGGGGGGGGTCCCCGGCTTGACCCGGCACCCGCCACACTGCCCCCGTTCGTTTCGGGGTTTGGGGGTGCTCACCCCGTTTTCTCCTCCCCGTGCCGGGCCTCCTCGGCCCATTTCTGACCCCCCCCTTCCTCTCCCGCCGCCAAAACAACCTCCCCCCCCCGGGGACCCCCCCCGACCATACGGCCTCCCGGGGACCCCTCGGGGGCCCCCCTTGAGGGCCCCCCGGCCCTCCGGGGGCCCCCCCCGAACCCCTTCCCCCCCGATGCCCCCCGGACCCGAATTGCCCGCACGCCGAATTCCCCGCCCGTCCCCCCGCCCCCACGAAATTTCGGGCCCTCTTCGTAATCTCTCCCGGGCCACGGAAACTTACCCCTCCGCTTTTGGACCCCCCCCCCAAACCATCCCCCCCTCCCCCCCCTCCGACGCGGCCGGCTCCCCCCAATCAAAACACCACCACTCCCCCCCCCCCCCCCTGCTGGGCCCGCCCCCGCCCACCCCCGGGGGCGCCGGCCCCGACCCATTTAAATTCTTTGGTGTCTCCCCCAATGCCGCCGGGTGGGGCGGTCCCCCGTTGGCGGGGGTGGGCCGCCCTTGTCCGGTGGGGACTACCCACCAAATCTCCCAGGGTTTCCTTCCCCCCTTCTCCCCGGCCGGGGTTCCCCTTTTAACCCCCCCTTTCCTCCCTCCCCCCCCCCGCCCGCCTTTTTTTGACCCCCGCGGAAGGACCCCCCCCCCGGCCGGGGTCCCTCCCCCCCCGGGTTGCCTTTAACGTTGGCAAAGAGGAAGGCATTGAGACGGTGATGGCTTATATGCTGCCAGAGAATAGGGGGATGCGGCGTATCAGCCAGAACTTGGGCTTTGCATTTGAGCGGGAAGCAGACTTGCTAAAGGCAACCATAGACCTGATTGATTTTGCGGTTGACGGGGGTTGTTGAGGATATGCTCATTCTGAGCAAATTCTGAGTAACAGGCTATGAAACGGCCGTCTCGGATGACTTGTTCTCGAAATGGGGATATGATCCCCGTAGATTTGATCAGTTCAAGTACGAAGGAAAAACTCCTCCCCTAAAACTGGCACGAGAAACGCGACTGGAACGCTGATCAAATTAAGGGCTAATGTCCCTCTTCCTTCGTACTGCATTGCCCGAAAAAGTGGCGCACATGCTTCCCTCCTGACATGTGTTGCTGACATGAGAAGCGCCGTCTCGCAAGAGACGGCGCTTCTTTTTATAACCCGCCAGGGGTGAATCGGTTATAATGGCGGGCAAGATGGACAAGTTTTCTGCGAGCGAACCCTTTTCAACTGCGGCCGCCTACGCCCAGGCCCAGGCAAACGACGGCCAATTGAGCCGCTGGCATGATTGGCTGGCCGCCCCCGAAGTTGCATACCGGTCTCCAGGTATGTTGCATGAGGCCGACCTTTGAGACGCTGGTTGTTGCTGGCGCTTTTCTGGCTGTTGGTCGGCTGTAGGCCAACGGCCGTTTCTCCCACGCCCACTGCGCTGCCCGTCCAACCGGTCCTCCGGGCCACTCCGGTCATCGGGACCACAACGCCACCACCCACCACAGCGTTCCAGTCTACGCCCACCGTCACGCTGGCGACGATGACGGCCGTTCCAGCCATTGTCGCGCCTACTTCAACCCCCAACCCAACCATCACCCCTGATCCGTATGCAGATTTGACAATAGACGCCCTGGCAGCACGGCCGTATGGCGGTGGCTTGCTGGAAATCGAAGACACCCTGGAACAAAACGATGACTTTGCCCGCTATCTCATCACTTACCCCAGCGATGGACTGACCATTTACGGCTATATGAATGTGCCCAACCAGGGCAGCCGCTTTCCGGTGGTGCTGATGCTGCACGGCTACGTGGACCCGGCCGCTTATGAAACTGTCGCCTACACCCGCCGCTACGCCGATGACCTGGCCCGCGCCGGTTACCTGGTCATCCACCCCAATTTGCGCAATTACCCACCCTCAGACAGCGGCCCAGACCCGTTCCGCATTGGTTATGCCATAGATGTGTTGAACCTGATCGCCATTATCCGCCAGCAAAGCCAGGACCCGTTGGGCGTGCTGCGCCGGGCTAACGCCGACGAGATGCACTTGTGGGGGCACAGCATGGGCGGCGGCGTGGCCCTGCGGGTGATCACCGTGAACAATGCGGCGTATATTCAAACGGCCGTTCTCTACGGTTCGATGAGCGGCGATGAGTGGCAAAATTATGAGCAAATTCGGCAGTGGACCAACGGCCGTCGCGGGGAGTTTGAGCTGGCGGCTTCGCCGGAAACGCTGGCAGCGATTTCGCCTATCAATCACCTGGAACGCATCAATACGGCCGTTGCCATTCATCACAGCTACGCCGATGAGACGGTCCCGGTAGGCTGGTCGGAGGCGTTGTGCGCCCAATTGGAAGCTCTGAATAAGCCGGTGGAATGTTTTTTCTACGAGGGTGCGCCCCACACCTTTCGCGGCCTGGCCGACTGGCAGTTGATGGAGCGGGTGCGCTTGTTTTATGTTGGCAGACCCTGAGGGTTTTAGAAAACCCTCAGGGTCTACCAGCTAATGCCCGACGACCTGGCGCCGGCGCAGCGCCCAGGTGAGCAGTACGGCCGTTAACAACAGCCCGGTAATACCAACCAGGGAGAGACTGGAACTGCTGGCGGCCGAGAAGGTTTGTAGGGAAACGGCCGTGGGCGCCCCACAGCCAGGGAAGGTGATGGCCCCCGCATTGTTAAATGCCAGGCTGGTTCCGCCAGGATACCCCTGAGTCGCGCCATTGGGAGGGAATGGCGGAACGGCCGTATTGGGTGGCTGCGGCTGCTCGCCGCCGTTCATGGCATCGCTCAGGCTGATGCCATTCGTCCCACCATCCACTGCCGCCGTCAGGCTGCCGCTGCCGCTTGCCACGGCAATATACCCACCGCCACCGCCACCGCCCGGTCCCATCGCCTCTTGAGGGTAGGGTGTTCCCAGGTAAATGACACTTGGCTGATTGCCACCATTGCCACCATTAGCGGATAGGGTCAGGGTATTGGTGGAGAGTGTGGGTGTTTTTAATAAAATTGCACCACCACCACCACCGCCACCAGCGCCATCATCAAATGAATTGGTTGTGTTTAGTGCAGTTTCTCCATTAGACAGCACAGTCCCGCTGCCAGAAGTATTGTGCGCAACAAGGATGACCAACCCGCCGCCATTGCCACCAGACGTGGCGGCATCGTTGTTGCCGTCTCCGCCACCACCGCCACCACCGAAGAAAAGCCGTCCATCTGGACTGTTCGGATTGTTATTCAGGGCACGCCCGCCAAGCCCGCCAACCTGGCGACGGGAATCGCCACCCCAGTCTGAGGCGTTTGGAAAAACCTGGGTAGGGTCTTCATACTGGTTAGAATAAGAATATCCACCTCGTCCACCACCCGCGCCGCCCTGAAAATAGATTGGCACAGTGTCGGTAATCGTGCCGGGATCTAATCTCCAGGCATCGGCATAAACATCATTGGTGTCCACAAACCCATAACCTTCCTTCCATGGGCTGCCAGAAGAGCCGTTGGCGCCGCCGCCACCGCCCGCATTGTGGGCATTGCCGCCACCGCCGCCATTGGCCGGCGCACCCCGGCCATAACGCCCCGACTGTCCATCGTAGACAGTCTGATCCCCCAGAATGCTTTCCCCCTTTTCACCGCCATTTTCTACTTGATCACGAAAACTGCTGATACCAAAGATGATGTCCCAAGGTTCAAGATCGCTTGCTTCTCCCCCGCGAAAGCCGAGGCCAGAGGCGTCTATGGTTCCGTTTACCACCAGGTTGTACTGCACATGCAAGGCAATAATGCCTCCGGTTGCCCCATTCCAGGCCGGGGCCGTTACCGAAGCGCCAGACTCAATGGTGAGGTTGGTGTATTGGGGCACGCGCACCATCTGGACATTGCCGGAAGTGGTGTTGTAGGTATTGGTGATGCCGCTGCATGTGTAGGGTGGGGTGTTGGTTGTGGCGACAGTAATGTTGTTGCCGGCTACGGCCGTTACCAGCGCAAATTCATACTTACCCGCTTCGCCATATTCAAACGCGCCATAGGTGGCGTCGTCGGCGGTGGACGTGAAGGTCGCGCCCTGCGCCTGGTAGATGAGGATGAGATCGCCGGCTGCCAGTGTATCGTTGGTGTAGTGGTCGTCTGCGGTGTCGTTGAGAGTGCTAATGTCCGCCACAGTAATGACGTTGCTGCTGATACTGACGACACGCGCGTAACGGTTTAGGACAGCCCCAGTTGTCGAAATGGTGCGGTCACCGTCCACACCAATGTCTGCCAGAACAAGCCCTGGCGGCCATAAAAGCACGCCCATCAAGGAGAGCAATAGGCAAAAGGAGAAAAATCTTCTGGTTTGGCTAGTGGAAGACCTGTTGATCATATGATTCCTCTGGGATGTGGATTGAATAAGTTACATAAAAAAGTTCAGCTTCGTGAAGAAGTTGAACTTTTGAATAGAAATTGGATTCAGGTAGCAGTGAACTGCGAATTGTGGTTGCTTCCCTAAACGACACCAACGGTGGTCAACCGGCAGCACAATATCTGTCGCCACAGCAATTGGTGTGTGCAACAGAATATAGGTGACATTTCTTTCAATAGTGCTTTCGTCCTAGAAGATGGCGCCATTACGCATTTAGCTGGCTTTTGCCCCGCCTTTATTGCACCGTTTCCTCGGAGGCATCCAGCGCGTTGAGCGCCTGGATGGCCTGCGCCTGGTCTGGTTTGATTGCCAGGGCTTGCTGCCAGGCGGCTCTGGCGGCCGTTTTGTCGCCTTGCGCCAGCAGGGCATAGCCGCGGTAGAGGTGGGTTTCTTCGACAAATTGGCCGCCACTGCTTTGCAGCGTGGCCGCCGTGAGGGTGAGGACGTCTGGGTAACGGCCGTTTGCCAGATACGCCTCATACAACTCAAACTGATACCACAGCATCCGCCACGGCAGCCCGGCGGCCAGCGCCCGGTCGAAGGCGGCGGCTGCATTTTGGTAATAGGCCGCCTCGCCGGTTAATGCGCCCAGGCGCGTCAGGCTGCTGCCCAGGTTAAACCAGGCAAAGGCGTCATCGGGCGCGGCGGTGGTTTGCTGCTGCGCCTGTTCGGCCGCCTGCCGCCACATCGTCAATGGCTGGCGCATCGTCTCGCCCACCAAATTGGCGACCTGTTCTGCTTTTTCCGGCGGGTAAACCACCAGGAAAGCGAAGTTAAAATGCGACCAATGGTCGGCAAACGACTCGTAGCTGTCCAGCCGCCCACTGCCATCCCATGGCCCCAGGAAGGTGTCCAGGCTGATGAACTGCTGTTGGGTCTCGTCATAGCCAATTAACGTCAGATAATGGCCCATCCAGCCTTCCCAGGCATTGGGCAGCAGCCCCTTCTCGACGATGACCGGGTATCCGGCGGCCAGCAGTTGGCGCAGCATCTCCTGACTGCCGCCGCGATAGACGGCCGCTCGCAGCGGCGTGTGTTCATTGACATAATCGGCCATCTCTTCCGGCGAAACGTTGCGGTCGTCATAGGTAGGGCGGATGACAGCCGCAACGTCGAACTGGTCATCGGGCTGGCCGTAATAGTTGAGGACGAGGCTGAGGTTGGTGGGGCCGCAGTTGTTGAACTTCTGCGGCGTGATTTGCAGACCGGTCAGGCGCACGGCCGTTGGCAGGGGGGCGGCGGTAGGTGAAGGAATGGCGGTAGGGGTTGGTTGGACGGTTGGTTGGTTGGTTGGTTGGATTGTTGGCGGCGGGGTTGGGGTGGTGGTCGGCGGCGCCAGGGTAGGGATGACAATGACGGCCGTTGCCGCCAATTTATCCCGCGTGGGGGCGGGTAAGGCGGTAGGCAAAGGCGTGGGCAGCGCGCCGGACAGCGCCAACACCTGCACCGGCAGCCGCTGCTGCACCTGCCCTGGCAGCCCGGCCACAAGCCAGGGCAGCGCCCACCAGCCGGCCAATCCACCCAGCGCCGCGACGGCCAGCAGCAGGATCACATTTCGCCATGTTTGTTTCATTATACAAATCGAGAGCCGGCCGGTTTGCGTTAACCTGAGGCTCTATGGCGCGCCGCGCTATAACTTACTCAGAAAAATTTTCACCAACTCGCTGTTTTTCCGGCCGCGCTGGATCAGAAGGTCTATCAGCGGCGGGAAACGCATGAGAAGGCGTTGATAATTGTAGGCGCGACGCAGACCGGGCAGCAGCTCATTGCGGCAGCGGTACTCGTACACCTTGAGTTGGCTCAGGGCGACGCTGCCGGCCGTCAGCGCTTCGTGGGCCGTTTTGGCGGCCAGTTCGGCTGAAATCATGCCATTGTGGATGCCACCGCCGGTGATCGGGTTGATGAAGCCGGCGGCGTCGCCCACCAACAGCGCGCCATCAAAGGCAAAACGCAGCCCTTCTTGTGAACCAAAATTGAGCTGCCAGGTTGCCACGTCGCGCAGTTGGCCGCCCTGCTTCAGCCGCTTTTTTATCTCAGGCATCGCCAAAAAATCTTTGAGCAGCTCCTCCAGTTTATGTTTGCCCTGGCGGAATTGGTCCAGGCGCATTCCCAGGCCGATGTTGGCCCGGCCATTACCCAGGTTAAAAATCCAGGCATAACCTGGCGCAATGTCTTCGTACAGGTAGAACTCCACGGTGTTGGGCACTTCTTCGATGTCTTCGATATAGGCGCGTAAGGCGACAGCTTTGTGTTCGGGGGTGTGCTGTTCTTGTTTGGGGCGCAGGGCGCGGGCGATGACCGAGGTGACGCCATCGGCGCCGATGACCAATCTGGCGCGCAGGTCTACCGTTTGGGCACGGCCGTTCCCCCCCACCTTCGCCCGCACGCCGACGACACGGCCGTTTTCCAGAATCGGTTCCTGCGCCTGCGCCGCCTGAAAATCGGCCCCCGATTCCACCGCGTGTTCCTGGAGCATGGCGTCTATAACCATGCGCGGCGCGACGTAAGAATGCTCGCCGTGCCGTCCCAGGTGCAGCGGCGCGTCCAATGTATGCCCCTTGGGCGAAACCAGTCGCATCTGGTTAATACGGTTGAAATTGCCCTGCGCTTCGGCCGCGGCCACCTTGCCTTCCATCCCCATGCGCCCCATGATCTCAATGACGCCCATCGGCACGCCATCGCCACAAATTTTGTCTCGTGGGAAGCTCTGCCGGTCCAGCAGCAGCACGTCGTGGCCGCGCTGTGCCAGCAGTGTCGCCGTCGTTGCCCCCGCCGGCCCGGCCCCAACGACAATCACTTCATGTTCTTGTTCCATGCTTGTGCCTCCCTTGAAAATAGCTAGAGCTAGAGCTAGAGTATTGCCCGAATTCTTCCTCTCGCTCTCGCTCTCACTCTCGCTCTCGCTCTCGCTCTCGCTCTCGCTCTCGCTCTCGCTCTCGCTCTCGCTCTCGCTCTCGCTCCTGATAAACCTGGCAGGTTTGTTTACGTTACGGCCGTTGCCAGCCACGCCGCCATATCTTCCTTCAACTGCGCCAGCGACGGCCGGTGAACATACATCATGTGTCCTGCTTCATAATACGTCAGATGCACATTGGCTTGCAACTCAGCTGCCAGCCCCAGGTGGTTGACAGTGTAGCGCGTCGCCAGGTAGGGCGTCGCCAGGTCATAATAACCGTTGGCGATAAACACCTTCAGGTGTGGATTGATGCTGATGGCCTTGCGCAGTGTTTCGGCCACGTCTACAAAGCGGTTTTGGTGTGGTTCATAGTTCCAGGGCCACACCCGCCCCGTCAAGATTTCATAGGGCAGGTCGCTCTCGAATTGCAGGTCGCGGCGCATGTAGTCGTTGAGGGTGGCGGTGTAGGGTCCCTGAATCGCCGCATAACTGGGGTCGAATTCAGGATATTCGCCAACGCCGTCGCGGTCTACGCCGGTGAAGCGCGTATCCAGCCGCCCAACGGTGCGCCCCTGGGCGCGCAGCAGCTCTTTGCAGAAGCGGTGGATTTCCAGGCGCAGGTCGGCGCGTTCGATGTATTCGGCTGAGAGGCCGGTGTAGCGGGCTAATTTTTGGGCAACGGCCGTGCGCGTTTCAGCCGGCAGCGCTGCGCCTTGCATGAGGGCCAGGGTGTATTCGCCCAGAGCAAATTGCTCCACTTCGGCCAGGGTGTGGCGCAAATCAGCTTGCAAGTCTGGGCTGAGACGGCCGTGATACCAGGCCGTCGCCGCATATGTCGGCAAAAACAGGGCGTAGGGCAAATCGTTGCCCGGCGTAAAGTAGGCCGTCTGGAAGTTGAGGATGGAGGAGATGAGCAGGATGCCGTTCAGGTACATACCGTGCCGCTCCTGCAAATAACCAGATAACCCGGCCGAGCGTGTGGTCCCGTAGCTCTCCCCGGCCAGGAATTTGGGCGACGCCCAGCGCTGGTAGCGGCTGGTGTACAGCCGGATAAAATCGCCCACCGATTCGATGTCTTTCTGGAAAGCGTGGAACTCTTTGGGTTTTTCGCCGGGCACGGCGCGGCTGAAGCCGGTGCTGACCGGGTCTATAAACACCAGGTCGGTCTGGTCTAGCAGGGAATAATCGTTGTTTACCAGGCGATAGGGCGGCGGCGGCGCGTTGCCGTCTTCGTCAGCCAGCACCCGCTTGGGTCCTAGCAGCCCCAAATGCAGCCACACCGACGACGAGCCAGGGCCGCCATTGAAGGCGAAGGTGATGGGGCGCGTCGCCGGGTCGGCGTCTTCGCGGGTGTAAGCCACAAAGAAGATGGCTGCCTTCGCTTTTTCGCCTTCGCTCTTGTCTTCCTTTTCATGCTCTTCTTTGAGGATGAGCGTACCGGTAGTTGCGCTGTAGCTCAGCCCTTTGCCGTTCAGGATCAAGCTGTGCCGGGTGGTAACGATTTTTTCTTCGGGGACAGGATACTTTTTTTCTTCTTTCGGCTCGGTTTCGGCCATGGGTTGCCTCCAGGGAATGTTTGGCTGTGCGGCCCACTTTGTAAGCGCGGCGCGCCTGATGACTGTATTGTGGCGAAAACGGCCGTACTATACAAATTTTGCAGCGACAGCCGTTCTCAGTTTGTCATGGTGTGGTGGTAAGGGGGAGACTGCACGCCAGGGAACGGCCGCAGCAGACAGCATTTTCCCGCGCCGTCTTGCCCAACAGAGGGGCAAGACAGGCGGGAGTCAAGGCGTGGGTGATTGGCAAAGAAGCTGCACCGCCTGTCCCGCCGCCTACAGCTGGATTTCAAAATGAGGGTTGCTACTCCGTTTCCTGTTCATCGTTTCCATCGGTCGGAGGAACCGGCGTGTCTTGCAAAATGTCGCGCACCAGAAAGGCGCGGGTTATATCGCTGGCGCTGCCGACTTGCAGCATGGCGCGGGTATTTCCAGCCAAAGAGCGAGACACTTCCAGGCGGGCCATTTCCATTTCCCAGGCCCACGCCTGCGGGTATTTGTTGATGCGCTCTTCTTTGCGCGCCAGGCGAAAATCTTCGGTTTCGGCTTCCGTTTCCTCTACACGCCGCCGCATTTCCGCTTTTTGCAGGGCGACGCGCAGTATCTCTTTTTCCCGTTCCACCTGGGCAATCACCTGCTGAAAGGTAAGGGCGTCGGCGTCTATCTGGCGGCGAATAGCCAGGGCTTGTATTTCTTGTTGTTCGGCCTGCTGCAAGACCGCCAGTTGGCGCGTTTCTTGGGAGCGCATGAATTCGGCCGGTGGCTGGGCAAAGGTGATCTCGATCTTCATCATCTCGACGCCGTAGTTGGCCATGTCGGCGTTCAGTAGTTCCAAAATGTGGCTGACATTGGTGTTTTCGAGGTCCATTACCTCATAAGAGGTAATGGTGCGGACGAAGGCACGGAGAGTGTCCTGGCAAACGGCTTGCAACACCTGGTCAAAATCCATAGCCGAGATGTTGAAGACAAATTGGTAAGGGTCGTGGATGCGGAAGGTGAATACGGTGTCTACCGTGGCGCGCACATTGTCTTTGGTCGGCGCGCCGACGATGGGGACATCGAACGGGATTTCGCGCTGTGTCACCAGGTGGGACACGATGATCCAGGGGGGCAGGATGGCCAGGCCGGGGTTTAGGGTGCGCACATAACGGCCGCCGCGGGTCAGCAGCGCTTTGGTTCCTTCAGGGACGCGCACCATGAAGGCGGGCAAAGCGCCGATCAGCAGCACGGCCGGGCCAACGATCAACGCCAGGGTGGTGAGGGCGGGCATGTTGAACAGCAGGCCCAGGAAGAGACCACCACCAAAGATGGCCGCGGCGGCGATGATCAATTCATTGCGAATGCGCAGCAGTTGGGTAGGAATCAGGATGATGGGCAGTTTGCCATTTTCATCGCGGGTGGAAAAAGCGATAGACGCCTCTTCCAGCGGCACGCGCGCCTGGGTCAGTTGGGAAAAGTCTGTAAACTCTTCGAGCATCGCTTCTTCTTCGGTCATGGGGGATTCCTCAGACATGATTTTATTGAAGGGGTAAAAGTTTAGGTACTGTTTCATGGGCGTTCATTCGGGTTGATTTGGCTGCTGCGGCGCGCGGCACGGCCGTGCCGGTAGGCGGCAGGTATGGTGGGCGAGGGGGCGCGTCTGGCAGGGCGCATCGGTTTGCGTTTGGGCAGCGCTTCGCCGGGCAGCAGGCCGGCCGGCCGCGGAGGTTCTTGGAAACGGCCGTACACATACAAAAACAGGTCGCGCAAAACAGACGTCACCGGCGCGGCAATAAACACCCACATGAAGCCAAACTGACTCAGGGCCACGATCACCATAATCAGCAAGGCTGGATGAACGCCGGCGGCGATTTGCTTGCGCACGCGCGGTTCGGCCGTCGCCCGCAAAAGCTGCTGCACCACCAGATATAGGCCCAACAGAATCAGTACCTCGGTGCTGCTAAACATGGTCATTCTGGTCAAAAAGATGACCATGATGACGATAATTGGTCCGATGGTGGGGATTAACTGCATGAACCCGGCAAAGAGGGCCGCGCCCAATTTAAAGGTGACACTCAGCGCCCCCACGTTTTCCAGGAAAACGAGGCCGATGTAAACAAACAATGTCACAAATAAAGCCAGGACCAACAGCCCCTGCACAAAAGCGCGAAAAGAGCGATCAAAAATGCGCCAGACAGCCATTGTATCGGCCAACCAGCGGCGCGGCAGCAGGCGGCGCAGCGCTCTGGCTCCTGCCTGCTGGTCTCTTAGCACCAACAGCAGCCAGGCCGGGATCGCCAGAAAACCGAGGACAAAACCGGCGGCGTTGAGCAGCCCAAACATGCCGTTAAAAATCAAATTGACGATGCGGTCCATGTAAGTGTTCGCATCAATGTCCACCTGCCCCAACAATTTTGTGGCGACGCGGGTGATGATTTCGCGTATCGGCGGCGCCAGATCGCTCAGGCTTTCATCTAGCTGGCTGATAGTGGCGTTTAACTGGTTCTCGTTGGGCAAAACGTCGTACAACATGAACGCCTGCCGCCCGGCGACGGTGACGGCCGCATAGAGGATCAGCGCCAGGAGCAGTAAGACAACCAGCAGCGCGGTGGCTACCGCAAAAGCGCGGGGCATGAATCTGTCCAGCCAATTGGTGAAGGGCAGCATGGCATAGGCGATGGCCCCGCCAATCAGAAAAGGCAGCAGGGCCGGCCAGGTAGAGGTGAACAGCCAGACTACGCTGCCCAAAGCGGCCGTTACCAAAAGAATGCGCGCCAAAGAGGCTGGGGTAATGCTTTTTATGCGCAGAACCAGTTGTTGCCACGCCTGACGCGATCTATCGGCCGCTTGCGCCCATTTTTCTTGTTCGGGATCCGCAGAGACTAACGGCATCTGTTCATCTTTCATGGTATGTGTGTGACCTTATGTTGTCATTGCCCTGGGATAATTGCGCTCAACTGCCAGTGCGATCATTTTACCATCATGCCGGTCATCGTGGTACACCTTTCCAGGCAAGAATTTCTATGCTTTCTGGGCCATCTCTTCGCCAAAGCCCAGAAGTGCTTTCACCCGCGTATCATCCGGCGCCTCGGCGTAAACGCGCAAGACGGGTTCCGTGCCCGACGGCCGTATCAGCAGCCAGCTCCCATCGTCCAGATAATACTTCACCCCGTCCACCGTCTGCACATCTTCGACTGCTACCCCGGCAATCGCCGCCGGGGCGGCATCCATCAGCAGTTTGACCATATCGGCCTTATGAATGGCCCGTTTCAGCTTCATATCCGTGCGGGCATACTGCGCCGGCCCATATTTGTCCAGCAAATCGGCCACCAATACGTGCAGCGGGGCCTGCGCCTCGGCCATCACCTCCAGCAGCAGCAGCCCCATTAGCACCCCATCCCCCTCTGGGATATGCCCCTTAATGCTGATGCCGCCTGACTCCTCGCCGCCCATCAGCACCCCATTGGCGATCATCAGGTCGGCGATGTGGTTGAAGCCCACCGGCGTCTCTACCAGCGGCAGCCCGTGGTCGGCGGCGATGCGATCAACCATGCGCGTGGTGGAAACGGTGCGTATCACCTTACCCGTCCAGCCCCGTTTCTCGATGAGATAACGCAGCACCAGGGCAAAAATGCGGTGCGGGTCCACAAACTCACCCCGCGCATCCACTGCGCCAATGCGGTCGGCGTCGCCGTCCGTGGCCAGGCCCACGTCCCAGTGTCCCCCCTGAATGGTAGACATCAGCAGCCCCAGATGTTGGGCGATGGGTTCGGGATGGATGCCGCCAAAGCCGGGATTCATCTCGTGGCGGATGTTTTGCACCCGCGTCCGACCGCGCGCCAACACCTCGCCAATCGCCCCACGTCCGGAGCCAAACATGCCATCCGCCACCACGCTTAGCTCGCCGCTGGAGATGATGTCCAGGTCTATCAGCGTGCTGAGATGTTCGTAATAGGCCCAGGCGGGATCAAACTTGCAGACCAAACCTTGTTTCATGGCCTCTTCCAGGTCCATGAGATTGGGGCCATGCACCGTTTCCAGATTACGGTCCAACAGGTATTCAACGCGCTTGTTTTGCGCCGGGGTGGCGCTGCCGCCGTAGCTGGCTTTGAGCTTGACGCCGTTGTAACGCGGCGCGTTGTGGCTGGCGGTGATCATCACCCCGGCCGTTGCCTTTTTGTGGACAACGGTGTAGCTGATGGCCGGCGTCGGTGTGTCGGCGCGGGCCAGCCAGGTTTGTATCTGGTTGGCCGCCATGACGCGGGCTACCTCATTGGCATAGCGGTCAGACAAAAAGCGGGTGTCGAAGCCAATGATGACGCTGGGGTTCGTGTCGTTTTGTTCACGGGTAAAGTCGGCGATGGCCTGGGCCACCAGGCGCAGATTGGCGAAGGTAAAGGTTTCGCTGATGACAGCGCGCCAGCCGTCGGTACCAAATTTGATTGTCATGCAATGCCCCCTTAAAAATAACGGGTCTCTGATGAATTCTGTGGCCCCCTCCCTAACCCCTCCCCCAGCGGGGGAGGAAACCGGCTCCTTCTCCCAAAGGGAGAGGGTTGGGGAGAGGGGTTTGCCACAGGAAAGCTCAGAGAACCAAAATAACAAGTGATAGAGTGGCGAGATTATTCTCTATCTCTTCACTCCGATTTTTATTCATGGCGGGGATTATATCCGCTTCTGTACGTGGATGCTTTGCGACGATGGTCATGTTGGCGTGTCGGCCGTTTGCCAGGGCGTGTGGTCTTCGCTGGTTTGGCCGAAAAAGCGCCAATACAGGTAAATTGCCACCACATAGGCCAGCATGGTTCCCAGGTAAATTGGCCCAAAACCGAAATTCAGTTGCAGCCAGCCGCTGACCATAGGGCTAAAGGCCCAGCCGAAGTTCCAACTCATGCTCACCAGGCTGGCGACTGTCGCCCGCGCCTCTTCGTCCACCTGTTCCATGACAAAGGTCTGGTAGACTGGGTTGCTCATGTTCATCAGCATCAGGCGCACCAGGTAAGCCAATGCGCTGACGCCAAACCAGGGGGCAAAACCCATTAACGCCAGGAATGGGATGGAGATCGCCTGCGACAGCACAACCACTTTCATTTTGCCGTAGCGGTCGGCCAGCGGCGGGGCCAGCAGCAGGCCAAAGGCCATCGCCAATGAACCAACGGCAAACAGGCCGCCAATCAGGCCATCGGAGGCGTTGTATTCGTGGCGGTAGAAGACGTTCATGAAGGGCATTAACAGCCCGGCGCCCAATGAGGTGACAAACATGGGGGCGATTAACTTGACCAGCAGCATCGGCTGTTGGCGGGCATACTGAAAGGGTGAAAGGCTTTTGCCCTGGGTTGCCTTGGCCTGGTTGGGGCGGCGAATGAACAGCAGGGGAATGATGGAGAGCGATGCGATACCGCCAACGACGGCCATCGCCAGGCCGTAGGCGGTGGCGCTGGTGGCGTCGGCTTGCACGGCCGTGCCCAACCACGTTGGCATCTGCCCACCCAACCAGTTCCCGGCAAAACCGGCGATCATCTGCACGCCAAAACTGAAGGAGAAAAGGTAGGTGCGCTCTTCGTGGCCGCTGTTTTCCATGAGGAATGGCCCCAGGGTGACGCCGGCCAGACTTTGGCCCACGCCGAGCAGGGCGCTGAGGACGTAAAAGCCCACGGGGTCGCGCCAGAACACTGTGCCGAATACGGCCGTTGTTGTCAACACACTGGCAATCATCAACGCCGTCTTGCGGCCCAAGCGGTCGCTAACATAACCGGAGGGCAGGGCAACCACCAGGGCCACCAGGTTGGTCACCGTCAGCAGGCGGCCCAGCACTGCCTCATTGAAGCCGAGGCTGAGGGCATAGAAGTTAAACAGCAGGCGGAAGATGCCAAAAGCCATGCCGTTGACAATGGTGTAGCCGAGATACAGCCGGGCATTGGGCGTAAACAAACGGATGCGACCCGCATAGGCGCGCAGGCCGTATTCCAGCCGGGCGGTCAGCCGTTCGGAAGTGGGTGTGAGAGGGGGTGGATTGATCATGGTGCGATGCTGTGGTGGTTTACGGCCGTTCCGCTGTGATGAGCAGGAAGGGCAGGTGGGCGATATGCTCCCAGGGCTGCGATAGATGGCGAGCGGCCGTTTCGGCCCGGTTTAGCGCCGCTTGTTCATCTGGCGTGAGGGGTAGGGTGCGTAAGAAGTCGAAGCGGGTGGGCGACGGCCGTTCCAGCCGTTCCAGTAAATCCACTGTCACCTCAAAACCCTGGGCCGCCAGCGCGCCGGGCAGTTTGCGGCCAACTGCCGGCTCCGCGCCGACCCGCCGCAGCGCCGTCAACCAGATGTCGCCGACGGCGCTTTCCGGGGGGTACTCCATCATGGCTGGGTAATCTGGCTCCAGGGCGATAAGGACGCCGCCCGGCTGCAGAACGCGATGAATTTGGGCGACGGCCGTTGCCACGTCCCCCACCCACAACAGCACACATTGGCAAAACACCAGGTCAAACGCGGCGCGTTTGAAAGGCAATGCCAGGGCGTCGCCGCCGACATTCAGAGCGGGGGTTTGGGCTAACGCTGCGGCAACGGCCGTTACTTCCCGGTCCAACGCCACCACCGACCCGCCGCCGCGCCGCGCCAATTCCCCCGTCACCGCGCCATAACCCGCCCCCAGGTCCAAAATCCGCCGCCGCCGCGCCACACTCACCCGGCGCAGCAGCCGTCCCCGCGCCGGGGCCAGCCAGTTGGCCTGCTCTGCCAGCAGTGGCTGCGCGGGGAGAGAAAATTCGTTCATTGCGGATTTCGAATTGCGGATTGCGGATTGCGCTGCCGCAACCCACCTTCCGCAATTACCTGCCGCCGCCGGCGCAGGCGCAGGCGCAGGCACAGCCGGCGCAGGCGCAGGCGCAGCCGCCGCCCGATGAACCGCCGCCGCCGCTGCTGCCCGACGAGGATGCCAGCGCCTTGAAAATGTCGCCGGTCACTTTGTCGGCGCCGCCCAGATTCACCACGCCGCCGGAGCCAAAGGGGGAGATGGCCGTCGCCATTTTACCGGCTGTGTTTTCCGTCCAACCGGCGAAGGAGGCGGCCACGTCGCCGAAGCTGGTTTTGCCGCCAGGGCCAGAGGAACTGCCGCCGCCGCTGGGCGCCGGTGTGCCCATGCCGCTGCCGCCAACATACGGCCGTACCCAGGTTGGATGATAGTTATAACCGCCGCGCCGGAAGACCGGCTCCGGGTTAGAATCCATGAGAATCCAGGGCCAGGTCCGGTCCAGATATTTTTCTAATTCGGGCACTTCGCCCATCCGCCGCGCCTCTTCCATGGCCCGACTGATGATTTTCTTCTACTAATCCTGCGTGTCGGACAAATCGAAGCCCTTCATCTTGTCCACCACGCTCTGGATGAGCTTCTTCATCGGCTCGTTGAAATCTTGTTTGTGGACCGGTTTGGCGGCGTTGTCTTGCAGTACATCCAACACATCATGTTCGTAATTGCGCAGCAGCACGCCGAACTTCTCGGCCACTTCGCGCCGGTCTTTGCGCCGTTTGGTGGCCGTTTCCGCTTTGACGATATACTCTTTTTCCACAGCTACCGTCAACGGCGAATCGTCTACCAGGCGCACCACCTTTTTGTCCAGCAGGCCAAACATGATCAGCAGCAGGATTTTGTTGAGCGGTGTTTCCAGCAAAACGGCCGCTTCCGGGGCGGTCAGGCCGCGCTTGATGCCGCCGCCTTCCACCTGAGCGATGGCCGGCAGGTAGGTGTCTTTGCGCTTACCCCGCCTTTTCTCCACGAACACCAGAAGCGCCACAGCCGGAATCCAGGCAAACAAGGAGACCAGCGGACTCATCATCAGCAGAAAGACCAGCCCGCAGGCCAGCAGAGCAAACACGGAAATGCCCGTGCCGCCGGAGAAGCGGAAGAAAGCGACGGCCATCAAGATGAAGGTAATCAGCCCAAAGGTCAGACCGACGGCCGGATTGTCTTCCAGCCATTTCAGGGTGATATCTAGCAGGCTTTGTTCGATCACCCGCGTCATGCCGCGCTGCGGGAAGGAGACGCCGACGCGGGTAGGGCCGGTAACTGTGCCTTCAGGGAAGCGCCAACCAACAACGGTATGCTCTTCAAAAATCGCCTTGTCGGTGAAGGGCACGTCCTGGTACAACACTTCGTCGGGTTGAATCTCCGGCAGCATGTGGACCAAAATCCAGACGTCGGTGCGGCCGCGCACCACGGAACTATCGAACCAGGTGGGGGTGATTTGCAGCGAGGCAAAGCCATCCTGGGTGGTGTCCTCGTAAACCATGTCGGGCATGGTAAATTCGACGTGCAGCGTGCCGGTTGCGCCGCTGGGGATGGTGGCGCTGTCCAGGTGAATTTCGACGCCAGTGTCTATGTAGGTGGAATCGCGGATGTCGGTGAGGGAACGGCCGTCCACCGACGCGCTGAAGTTGCTGATATTGTACCTTTTGTTCGGCGTGCCAATGTCCACCACATCTATGGCGCTGCCATAATTCTCAAAGGTGATGTCGTAGATGATGCGCACCGAGGCGTCTGGCTGCACAAAAACCTGCATCCGCAGTTCGGGTACGGCAAAGCTGTAGTCCTGCGCCAGCGCCGCGGAAGCGGGCAGAAAAACCAACAGCAAAAGCAGCAGCAAAAACGCCACTAATCGCCAGATTGTGGATTTTGGATTGACGATTGACGATTGGCGATTGACGATTGACGATTTCTTCACAGGTCACCTCCTACGCCTTGCGCCCAACCGCTCGATTCACGAGGGCAGTCAGCTTCACAAATTACCAGCCCGGGGCAGTCCATACAGCGCGTTGGGGCTGTCACCCGTTTGCGGTAGCGCACAAACGCTTCATGCCGCCAGATGGTCGGCCAGGCATCGGCCAGCAAATTGCCGGCCGCCAGATACGGGCCGCGCGGCGGAATGACGTCGCCATTGGCTTCAATGCGCACAGCCGCATCGCCCGAACAGCGCGGTCCCTGGCGCACCTGCTCCGCCAACGTCTGGCGCGGGTCGCGCTGCACCGGCGGCTGCCAGATAAAACGCACAGCGGACTGATGGGCGATCTCCTCGACCCAGGTGGCCGTCTGGGGCATGGCCTGGGCGGTCAGCGCCCCAGCGCGTTCGTCGTCGGACATGCCTTCTGGGGCGACGATGGCGAAAAAGGAGAAATTGCTTACCCCGGCATTCTCCAAATGGGTCAGCGTTTCACGCAGCACGTCCAGCGTGCTTGCCACCAGCGGAATTTCGGCGACGGCGCAGCCTTCTTGCGCCTGAATGGTGGCAAACAGGTCGGCCATTAGAGCGTGGTCGCCGGCGCCAACGAGGGAATCGTGAACGGCCGTGTCCGCTGCCGCATAAAGCACTGTCACATGGTCCACGCCGACCTGTTCCAGGTCGGCCAACAGGCCCGGCCGGCGCAAATCGGTCGCCCGGCCGCGCACCCCGGCGATGAAGCCCAGGTCTTCGGCGCGTTCCACCGCGCCAACCACCCAGGCCGCGTCGGCCTGCTCCGGCAGCAGGAAAGTGACATGGGGAATACCCACGTCCCATAGTTTGTCTAACAGCGGCCTGATTTGTTCCGGCGCGGCCAGGGGGATGCTGGCTTCCAGCGGGGCCATGAGCTGCGATTCAAACACATCCACCCTGATTTCGTTGAAGTTGATGATCGGGTAGTTGTCTTCCGGCGAGGCCAGCGTGGCGAGGAGGCCGCGCACGCGCTGCAAATCGGCGGCAATGGTCTCCTTGGCCGCCCCTTGATAGCGGCTCAGCACATCGTCCAGCACCGTGTTCGGCGTCGCGCCGTCCAGCAGTCCCTTGACCATGACAACGCCGGCCGGGTTGAGGCGGGCGGCGGCGCTGGCGTTGGCTAACAACATACCCTGGCCGTCAGGCTCCACGCGCAGGTGGAAGCGGGTGATGGAACCGTCTTCTTCATGGGCGTAGGGATAGAGACCGGGCCTAATGGGTTGAGGCGGTTTGCGCCATTGGGGGATCATCCAGCGGAGGAGTCGTTCTTTGTCCATGTTTGGTGTCCAGTGTTCAGTATCCAGTGTTCAGTGTTCAGTTTACGGGATACTGAATACTGAACACGGGTTACTATAATAAAGAAATGCTGTCTAGTGAAATGAAAGATGTTTGCTTAATGTCGCTGCCGGAACGGCCGCTGCCATTGCCGTCGCCGGTTCCGCAGCTGCCGCAGGACAAACTTTCTTGTCCGGCGACGCGCACGCCATCGCGGGCTTCGCGCTCGATGCGGCAGCCGCCGCCGCAGAGCGGTAGGTCGGGGCACTGCCAGCACTTTTGCGGCAGACCGGCCCAGGCGGGGTCGTCCTCGCGGTCGCGGAAGCTGCGAAACAGCTCGCTGCGCCAGATGGTAGACCATTCATCGCGCAAGATATTGCCCGCCGCAACATAGAAAGATTGGCAGGGCAGCACGTCGCCGTTCGGCTCGATGCAGATCGAATATTCGCCGGCGTTGCAGCGTTTGGCCCCAATTTCCAGCTCTACCGGCGACATGCGGCAGTATTCGGTGGGCGTGTACCAGAGGAACTTCATGCCCTTTTCGGCGGCGTGGTCGCGCACGCGCACCAACAGGGGCGGCATTTCTTCTTCGGCGATGGCGTTGGGGTCGGCAAAACCGCCGCCGCTGTAGATCATGCCGTTCATGGCGAAGGTGCGGATGCCCAGGTCGTAGAGGAAATCTATGATCTCTTCCACGTGGTCCATGTTGCGGCGCATGAGGGTGGTATTGGTGATGGCGTGCAAATTGCTGGCGACGGCGTTTTGAATGCCGCGCACGGTCTGGTGGAAAGAGCGGGCGTTCATCACCGCGTCGTGGATGTCCGGGCGGCTGGAGCCGAGGGTGATCTGCACGTGGTTCAGCCCGGCGGCGGCGAGTTGGTCTACATAGGGTTGGTGGGCGAGACGACGGCCGTTGGTGTTCATGCCTACCACGTGCCCCAGGTTATTCGCATAGCCAATAATGTCCAACAAATCGGGATTCAAAGTCGCCTCGCCGCCGGTGAGGATCAGGTGGGGCACGCCGACAGCATGGAGCCGGTCAATTACCTGCTGCCAATCGGTCAGGGTAAGCGAAGGCATGTCGAAGCGGTCTGGCTCGTTGTAACAGTGGTTGCAGGCGTTGTTGCAGCCGTAGGTAATGGCCAGGTCGGCTTTGTACGGCGCGTCGGCGCGGTGGCTGAACAAAGCTGTGCGCTGCAAATCTTGCACGGCGCAGGTGGGGCAGCCGGTTTCCGGGGCGCGGAACCGTTCAACCATGGTGTAAATTTGGGCCATTTCGGCCTGCATCTGCGGCCTGTCGGCGGGATGCAGGCGGCGCGCCAGGGCCGCTTCGGCCTGGTGTTGGGGGACTTCGCTCAGGGCCAGGAAAGCCATCTCGGCGGCGGTGGGGTTCAGGTGGATGACGTCGGTCACGTCTATGAAAAGCGTGCCGGAGCCGTCGCTTTCCTGGCGGAAGTGGATGCGTTTTTGCCCGCCGTTCAGGGGGACGTTGAAGGTGTTCATGCCGGGGGCGGGGATCGGTAGTTCGCTAAAGGCGGCGCGGAAGCTCCCCCAATCGCGCCGCAAGCCCTGCCACAAGCGCTGTGCCAGGCTGTTACCATCTAGTGGGACGCGGATGGACGCGGATGGCACGGATGAAGAAGCAAATCCGTGTTCATCTGTGTTTACCTGCACTCTATTCTTCTCTTCTACCATTTGGGTTTTTCCTCGAATTGGTAGCTGGCGCCGCAGTATTCGCAGTTGACAAAGATGGCCCCGGCTTCCACGCGGATGGACTTTTCGCTGAGGGCGCCGTCGCAGTTTTGGCAGCGGATTTGCTGCAAGTCTACGTCGCCGCTGAGGTCAATTTTTTGCACAATGGTGGTCTGGCTGGGCTGGGGTTTGACGCGCACCATGTAGACAAAAACGGCCGCCGCGCCTAATAAAATCAGGCCAACGACGATGCGAATGATCTGCCCCTGGGAACCGGCGATGAAGACGAAGCCAAAGAAGGCCAGGGCAGCAGCGACGAGATAGGAGACAATTTTCATGAAGAACCTCCGAGAGAATGGTGAATTGTGAAGTGATGCAATGAATCGCAATGTACCATCCAAAATCCGAAATCCGAAATCCGAAGGCCATTGTATCACGTCAGTGGGGTTGATGATAATAGGGATGGGGGAACGGCCGTAGTGTATTCCATCATGCGGCCTGGGGATGAATGTCATTTCCTGAAATTTCATGATACTATTTGTATTGGTCAGGGTAGATGATGGGAGAGGGTAGAAAGCATGAGTGAACTTGGCAATCCGCACGACCGATTTTTTAAGGAAGTTTTCGCGCGCTTGGGTGTGGCCCAAGATTTTCTGCGCCACTATTTACCGGAATCGGTGGCGCAGGCCTTTGACCTGTCTACACTGGAATTACAACCCGATTCGTTTGTTGACGCGGCGCTGCAAGCCCATTTTTCTGATATGCTGTACAAAGTACGGTTGCGCGATGGCCCTGAAACATTGGTGTATGTTCTGTTTGAACACAAAAGCTATGCTGATCCACTGATTGCCTGGCAGCTGCTGCGATACATGACGCGAATTTGGGAATTATCTGTGAAGCAACGAGATGGGTTGCAGACGGTGTTTCCATTTGTGGTGTATCACGGCCGTTCCAAATGGCAGGTAGCAGATAATTTTCAGGCGCTGCTAAAGGTAGATGCGCGGTTAACGCAGTTCGTACCGCAATATCATTATTGGTTGTGCGACCTGTCTGAGTTTGATGACGATGAGCTTAAAGGTGAGTTATTCCTCCAAATAGCGCTGCGTCTGTTAAAATATGTGTTGCGAGATGAACTCGCAGAGCAACTGCCGGGCATTCTGGCGTTGTTTCAACGATTAGGTCGGCAGCAAACAGTGATAGAATATTTGGAAACGGTACTGAGGTATCTCTCAACCGGAACAGACAAGGTCGGCGACGAGGATATCCGGGAGGCTGTTCACAGCGCGTTTCCAGAGGAAGGTGAAGCAATTATGGGCACATTGGCGGAGAAATGGCTGCAACAAGGCCATCAGCAGGGATTGCAGCAGGGATTGCAGCAGGGATTGCAGCAAGGAGAACAACAAGGATTACGTGAAGGGTTGGTTGCCGGGCTGGAACTGGGATTGGAATTAAAATTTGGTAACGAAGGGGTACGCTTGCTGCCGGAAATTTATCGCATTGAAGACGTGAACATTCTGCGGGCTGTTCATGAAAGTTTGAAGACCGCGCGGACGATAGAAGATGTGCGGCAAGTTTATGCCTTTTGAAGTCGGCAAGGGCCGCAGTGACTTCTATTAACAGAAACAACATGAATAATGACTTGTCCCAGATAAACGACTTAGGAATGTGGATCAAATAAATCGCGGGAAAAGTTCAACTTCTCCGAAGAAGTTGAACTTTTAGATCGTCATTGTTCACCGAATGCGTCTTATGCCCAGTCCACCCCATCATAGTAGCGCGTGCCGCGGTGGCCTTTGTACGGAATGGGCGTGGGCAGCCGTTCGCCGGGACAGGCGACCATCACCAGGGTGCGTGGTTTGCCGGAATCGGGGTTGATCGCGCCGGGGATGAGTTCTTTGATGGGGCAGCGGCCGATTAACTCGTCGTTGAAAATGGTGTAGACGTAATGGCCGACGGCCAGTCTGGTGGGTTTGCCAGCCATGTGGAATTCAAATTCGGCCAGGGAACCATCGTATAAAGCGTCGGCGGCGGCACGGCCGTCACCGGCGGGTATGGTCTTTGTGATGCCAAAATTCATCGCAAGTCTCTCCTCGTGTAAATAGTGCGCCAGCATTTAGCTGGCCCATCTTTTTATGCTTCGCGCACAAACTTCCGCTTCCACTCGTACAGCTTGTTGATGGCTTCCAACGGCGTGAGGGCGTTCACGTCCAGCTTCTCCAGTTCTTCGAGGATGGGGCTGGTTTCGGGGAAGAGGGCCATTTGCTGGCTGGCGGTGAAGCGATTGGGGGTAACGGCCGTCGTCGGCGCGTGTTTCTCTAACTCTTTTAAAATCTCGTTGGCCCGGTTGATCACGTCGCGGGGCAGCCCGGCCAACTGCGCCACGTGGATGCCATAGCTCTGGTCAGCCCCACCCGGCACAATCTGGTGCAAGAACACCACCGAATCCCCTTCCTCGGCCACCGCCACGTTGTAATTCGCCACCAGCGGCAGCAAATCGGCCAGCCCCACCAGCTCGTGGTAATGGGTGGCGAAGAGGGTGCGCGGCTTGAGGCGCGGGTGGTTGTGCAGGTATTCCAGTATTGCCCAGGCGATTGCCAGACCATCGTAGGTGCTGGTCCCCCGGCCGATTTCGTCCAGAATCAGCAGCGAACGATGGGTCGCGTGGTGCAAAATCTCGGCTGCTTCGACCATTTCCACCATGAAGGTGCTGCGGCCGGCGTGCAGTTCGTCGTGCGCGCCGATGCGCGTGAAGATGCGGTCTACCAGGCCAATGGCGGCGCTGTCGGCGGGTACGTAGCTGCCGATTTGGGCCATGAGGGTGATCAGCGCCGTCTGCCGGAGGTAGGTGCTTTTCCCCGACATGTTGGGGCCGGTGATAATCTGGATGCGATCGGTGGCATGGAAGTGAGTATCGTTGGGCACAAAGCGTTCGCCGATTGCGACGCCGGTTGACTGTTCGACGACGGGGTGACGGCCGTTGACAATTTTAAGTTCGTGGTCGGTCGCCAATACCGGGCGGACGTAGTTGTTTTTGGCGGCGGCTTCGGCCAGGGTGGCGGCCACGTCAATTTGCGCCAGGATTTGCGCCGTCGCCAGCAGCCGCTGCGCCACCTGCGCCACCTGCCCACACACCTCGGTAAAGACGCGCCGCTCAATCTCCAAAATACGCTCCTCGGCGTTGAGGATGAGCGTCTCATACTCCTTCAAATCGGGGGTAATGTAGCGCTCGGCGTTGGTCAGGGTTTGCTTGCGGATGTAATCGTCGGGGACCAGGGCGCTGTTGGCGCGGGTCACTTCGATGTAGTAGCCAAACACCTTGTTGAAGCCCACCTTCAGCGAGGCGATGCCGGTGCGCTCGCGCTCGCGCGGCTCCAGCCCGGCCACCCATTCCCGCGCATTGGCCGATGAGTTCATCACCCCATCCAACTCGGCCGAAAAGCCCTTTTTGATGACGCCCATCTTGTTGAAATTGGTCGGCGCGTCGTCGCTGATGGCGCGGGTGATCAGGTCGCTGGTTTCGGGGCAGGCGTCCAATTGGGCGGCCAGATTGCGGATTGCGGATTGCGGATTGCGGATAAGAGCCTCTCCTTCCGCAATCCCTAGTCCGACAACCGCAATTGCTTTTTTTAGCTCCGGTATTGCCTCCAGCGCCAGCCGAATATGCTCTAAATCGCGCGGCGTGGCTTTGCTGCTGAGAACACGGTTGGTCAGCCGTTCCAGGTCGGGCAGCCCTTTCAGCGTGGCGCGGACCTCGGCGCGCAGCAGGGCGTCGGCAAAAAAGGCTTCTACCTGGTCGAGGCGCTGGTTGAGGCTGTCTAACGCCAGCAGCGGCCGGGTGATGCGTTCGCGCAGCAGGCGTGTGCCCATTGGCGTGACCGTTTTGTTGAGCACGCCAAAAAGCGAATTTTGCCGCACCCCACCCAATGATTCGGTCAGTTCCAGGTTGCGGCGGGTGTTTTCGTCTAGAGCCATGAAGCCTTCGGTGCTGTAATAGGCCAATCGCTGAATCTGGCCGATGGACCCGCGCTGTGTTTCTTGCAGGTAATAGAGGGCGGCGCCGGCGGCGCGTACGGCCAGTGGTTTGCCGTCAATGCCAAAACCGGCCAGGGTGGACACGCCAAAGTGGCGCAGCAGGCTTTGCCGCGCCGCGCCTTCTTCAAAGCGCCAGCCAGGTAGATGAGTGACGTTGGGATTGGCGTCGTACAGGCTGACATCGTTTTCGGGGATGAGCAGTTCGGCGGGGTGCAGGCGGGCCAGTTCTTCGGCCAGGGCGCGACGGTCGTTTAGCTGGGTGACGGCAAATTCGCCGGTGGTGATGTCAGCATAGGCCAGGCCATAGAGATCGTCTTCGCGGATAACGGCCGTTAAGTAATTATTCCGTCCCGCATCCAACATGCCCGGCTCGATGACGGTACCGGCGGTGAACACACGCACTACTTCGCGCGGCATCAGCCCGTTGATGAGTGTGGTACTCGTTTGTTCGCACAGCGCCACTTTGTAGCCTTTGGCGATGAGCCGGGCGATGTAGCCTTCGGCGGCGTGGTGGGGTACGCCGGCCATTGGCGTGCGCACCCCTTTGCCCTGGGGCCGGCTGGTGAGTACCAGGTCCAGTTCGCGGGCGGCCGTTTCGGCGTCGGCGTCGAAGGTTTCGTAAAAATCGCCCAGGCGAAAGAAAACGATGGCGTCCGGGTGCTGCGCCTTGATGTCGAGGTACTGCTGCCGGCTGGGGGTGACGCTGCTGGATTGTGTGGCTGAGGCCATAGGAACTCCATTGAAAGGATGAAGGATGAATTATGAAGGATGAAGATGGGATTTTAAAGGGGATTGGGGGAGTAGGCAATATAGGTTTGGTGACGCATTTGTCACTGATCTGGATGACCCTCCACGGGTGAGGTAATTCAAATTCCATCAACCATACTTTGTTTGCGGTAAAGTATTCGCTGCCTGTGTGGAAAGCTTAGCACGATTGAGCTTGAATCGTTTGCTCAAGTTCATCTGCTACCCATTGATTTAAGCTTTTCCCTGAAGCTGCCGCCTTGATCGCAAGTTCAGCGTGTAATTCTTTGGGTATACGCAAGTTGAACTTTCCAGAATATTCCTTTCGTGGTTCTATGCCACGTTCTGCACAGGCCTCAAGAAATACTTTAAGTGATAACGCCCCTTCTCTATAAAGACCATCTATGTCTTTTGCATAAAAATCAGCGCCGCCATTCAATCCAATAAATTCACCGCGGAACATTTCAATATCAGGATCATATTGGATAATTGCTTGATAGTCGTCAATTTTCATTAAGTTCATCATGGTGTCACCTCATTTGTTTCCAGCCATTTGCGGATGCTTGCCACAGCCCCTTTGTCAGTATCGGGTCTGGGGTGAGGCCGATGAAAAATACGTATCTCACCGAAAAGGAAAACTTCAACGCGAGAGCCTTCTCTCTGTGATTTCTGCACCCAGTTCGATGAACAATGCTTCTATATCATGCCACTTGATATTTGCGCTAATGGGGCGTGTGAAAATGAGTGCAAGCGTTTTCTGATGTTTTCGCTTCATAGGCGAAATGGTACTATTTTGTCGTACCAAAGTCAAGGTAGGAAAGCTGCCGTTATCATTTCAACGATGTATCGTGTTACAATGCGTGTCACGTCAAAAAACATCGGGCGGGGATTAGGGGATTTATCTCCCAATCCCCGCTTTTATTTTTAGGAGAGGGTGATGACAAAGAGAGAACAGAGATTGGAAACGGCCGTAATCCGTACCTGAACCCCCACTTCCCCGTACCGCGAATACGCCCACGACCTTTTCGCCAAAGAGGTTGACGGGCAAATTTACACTTGCTATGGCAATCCCAACGTGGATGAGTTCATCCAGAGGATGTGCCAGTTGGAAGGAGCGCAGGTGGGCATTGTCCTGGCTTCGGGCATGTCGGCGGAGTTTACAGCGCTGACCGGGCTGCTAAACAGCGCCACCCCACTCGGCTTCTACCACCCACACCAGCCTCACGGAAGCAGAACTCGGGCTGTTTACATTACGCCGGGTCTCATTCGGATTTCGGTAGGGCTGGAAGCGGGGGAGGATGTGATGGCGGATGTGGGGCAGGCGTTGGGGCGGAGGAAATTGTCAATGGCCAATAGTCAATCGTCAATCGTCAATGGTTGTGCCTTACGGCTAACAGCTTATAGCTAACAGCTAATAACTTACAGCGAACAGCTTACTGCTTCCGGTTTTCGACCCACGCATTGAGCCGGTCGCGGTGGCGGCCTTCCAGTTTGGTGAGGGCGCGTTTGCGTTTGAGCAGGGCGTTGGCCTGCTCGAAGGTGAGGTTGTGTTCGGCCATGAGGTAAGCGGCCAGCAGGGTGGCCGAACGGCCGCGCCCTTTGGCACAGTGGACGAGGATGGAACGGCCGTTCGCCGCCTGCTCTCTCATCCACTTCACCCCTTCCTCGATCACGTCCACTGAGGGCACTGTGATGTCCAGCACTTTTAACTGCACATAAGCAATGTCGTGGGCGACGTAAAACGCCGCGTCATCTTCGCGCTCGGCGCGAATGTTGACAATCGCGCCGATGTTGTGCTGCCGTAGAAACTCGTAGTCGCGCCGGTAAGTGGGCGCGCCGCCCAGCCACAATTCGTCCTGAATGACCCCATCGGGCGTGATCTGGTCAAACCAGGCGTGGCCCTGGATGACTTCGTAAATGAAGCGAATAATTGGGTATAGTTTGTCGAAAAGCCAGTGAATCGGATTCATAGGGTAAGCATAGCCCAGGCTAAAAAAATCGCAAACAAAAACGGGGCGTTTGTTTCCGACAAACGCCCCGTCATTTTCTCCTTCTCGCCAGAGAAGCTACCCACAACCGCCGCTGGTCGGTGCGCGCTTCAGTTCCAGCAGAACTTTGGGCGTGTATTCCAGCTCAAAAGCCTCCGGGTCCGGCTCGGCGGCTGCATAGCGGGCGCCGACTGCCGAATCGAAGATGTAACACAATTCGTCGTTACCGGCCCCGGCGTTAAAGCCTTTGGTCAGATTGTCGTCGCCAAAGGTGGCGATCCAATTGTTGATGCCGCCTTCCAAAATATAAACATTGGGCACAGCCTCGGCTACCAGGATTTTCCACGCTTCTGTGGCGGCTTCCTCGTCGTTGCTCATTAATACAAAGACGGCGTTCGCCGGTTCAAAGTGCAGCGCTTCTACTTTGTCGGGTATTTGGGTGAGCGGTATGTGCTGCGCGTCTAAAATGTGGAACAGGTTGTAATCGGCTTCGGCGCGCACGTCCAGCATAATCACCTTGATATTGGTGTCTTCGATGATAGACAGCAGTTCGCCGGGATGAATTTGCACCAGACGGTCGGTAAGCATCTGCCCTTTTTCCGCTTCCATTTTGGTCCAACGGTCTTCGATGGTGGGCTGCCCCAGGACGATAAGCACGACGCCGCTGAGCGCCAGGACGACGGCCGCCGCGTAGCGCCATTTGGGCGCTTCTTTGGCGTCTTTGCCGCCATATTTTTGCTCCAGCTTTTCAGCGCCCCAGAACATGAACAGGGCCATCAGCACCACGCCCAAGACCACCACGCCGGTGGGAAGGCCGAACAGTTCCGGCAAGGTGAAGCGCCCCATGTAGGAGGAATTCCAGAAGATGGCGTAGTAATCTACCGTTTCGCCAAAAAGAAAGATGCCGAATAAAACGCCGAGGACGAAGAAAACGCCGTCTAACTTGCCGGTGGCGACTGCTACCAGCGACGTGCCGGGGCAGAAACCGCCGATGATGAAACCAAAGCCCATGATCAAGCCGCCGAGGACGCCGGGCCAAAGGTAGGTGGGATTGACCCAGAGCAGGTTGTAGTCCAGCAGGCCAACGGCCGTTGCGCCAAAAATCAAGACCATCGCCACAATAATCGCCCCAAACATCACTTTGAGCACGGTCAGGTCTTTGAAATAAAACTGGGCGGCCAATTTTTTGGAATTGCCGAAGCCGGCAATTTCCAGGACGTAGCCAAAAGCGAAGCCAATAATCGCGTAAACGACGTAAGTGCCCCAGTGGCCGAAAATAGGTGTGAGTTGTACGGGAAAAGGAGCCATGTTTTCTCCAGTTACCAGAGTTGGTAAATGATAATTAGTTCCAGAATTTACGCAGGGAATAGGCGAGCATATAGGCTCCGGCGAAGACTGCGAGCATGAAAGCCCAACTGCCCACGGACAGCACGGCGCCGCCGGACAATGCCTGCCCGGAGGTGCAGCCGCGCGCCATGCGCGCCCCATACCCCATCAGGCTGCCGCCGATGAAGGCCATTACCCAGCGCACTTTGATAGGAACCTGGGGGCCGCGATTGGTTTCTATTTTGAAACGGCCGTTTATCACCCCTGCCGCAAAACCGCCCAGAATCGTGCCCACGGTCATAAAGACCACCCAGTTGTCCAGGGCGTTTTTGCTGCCCCCGGCCATGCTGATCAGGTAAGGAACCCGGTCGGTGTGTGCCGGCGCAATCAAATCTTGCGCATAGACCAGGATACGGTTCAAGCCGCCGGAAGCTCCCAGCCCGTTGCCCGTAATGAAAAAGGCCAGAAACAGCACCACGCCTAATAAAACCGCGGCCAAATAGGGGTTGATGTAAGCCTTTTCCGCCCGGGCGGTCAGAGCGTGTTTCAGCGTTTGCCAAAAAGTTGGTTTTGTCTCATTTGGTGTTATCGTCGTCATCACTTACTCCAATCGTCAATCGTCAATCGTCAATCGTCAATCGCCAATCGTCAATCGGCCGACTGCGCCGCCTGAGCGCTGTCGCCGTGGACTTCCACTTCATCCCAGCCCACGATCATCGCCTTGATGTTGGCGGTGGGCGTATGACCGGTGGTGGTCAGGTACACATGGGCTACAATGAAGGAGGCCAGCAGCCAGGAGATCAGGGTATGGAACGGCGCCAGGAACGTCAGCCCGCCCAATTGACTGCTGATTTGCGGCCAGCGCTGCGCGCCCCACATTAAAATACCGGTGATTACCTGCAAGGGCAGCAGCACGTTCAGGAGTCCAAAATAGGTCGCCTGCTGCAAAGGGTTCATTTTGCGCTGGCGTGTTTTTTCATAGGGGTGTTCTTCGCCGCGGAAAATGCCGTGCAGGTAATATTTTCCCTGCACGATGGCGTCGTTAAAGAAGCCGCGGGGCTGGGGCAAAAACTGCCGTATCTCGCCGCTGGCCAGGTGGTAAAAAGCAGCCAGAGCAGCGTTAGCGATGAGTATGAAGGCCATGATATTGTGAATCTGGACCACGTAGTTGAAGCTGAACATGCCAAACTGCGCCGGCTTGTGAATGATCAGCCCGGTAAACAGCAGGATGAAGATGACCAGGGTTTGCAGCCAGTGCCATAGGCGCTCATAGACTGTGTACATGTACACTTCGCGCAGTTCTGGTTCGTGGCGCTCAGTCTGGCGGCGGGCGGCAAGGAAACGCAGGCCGCCGTGGATTACCACCCCAAACAATGTGCCAAGGAAAATCAGCACGCCCAACCAGTCTATCCAGAAAACGGAATCGTGACCCAGGATGTACATGCTGGCGACGTTGGGGTCGCTGCTGCTGGTGAGGGGTTGATAGTACAACTGCCCGGCGTCGTTGGTGACCAGTTCGCCGGTAACGGCCGTGGCGCTGCTGCCGAAGAAGGTGGGCAGGACGCCGCCGGGAATCTGGTTCGCCAGCAGCATGGGGGTGGTAATGCGGGATTCACTGCTGTGGCAGTCGGCGCAGTTTTTGGTGGCCCATTCGCCATGAGTGACGTTGTGGTTGATGTTGTAGGGCTGCACTTCGCCGACGATGCGCGGATTTTCCAGACCTTGAGCTTGCAAACGGCCGTTTATCAGTGCTTCCTTCTCGTCGTTGTTGATGATCAATTCGCCGGTGTCCAGAGCGCCGTCGCCATTGCCATCAAAAGCAGCCAATACTTCGGCGGCGTACTGCGCTTCCCCATCCAGCCAGGCGGCTTGCAGCGCGGCGTAAGGCACGGGCCGCGCCGGTTCGCCATGGATCCAATACCAGGAGCTGACCAGATTGTGCGGAGCCAGCGAGGTGGTCCCGTCGGCGTTGAGGCGGGGCAGCAGCACGGGCTGGAAACCGGTGATCAGAACGTTGCTAAAGGTGGTTCCGTCGCCCTCCACGCCGCGGCAAATGCCCTGCGGAACGCCATCGGGACGCAGCACGGTCCAGTCGGTGGTCTGGCGGGCGGGGCTGTACATGTGGGGCGTGTGGCAGGTTTCGCAGCTGAGAACGGCCGTGTGCCGTTCTTTATAAGGCAGCCAGTTGTGGGTATTCTCAATGCTGTGGCACGATTCACAGGTGCGCAGCGAATTGTCGAACTGCGCGGCCAGCGTGTTTTGCGCGCTTTGCCCCTTGGCAAACTGGTGCAGCGGCCGGTACAGATATTCGCCCAGGTCAATGCGGCGCGGGTCAAACGTGAGATGACCGGGCTGTGAGCTATCGCTTTCCTGGTAATAAATGGGGTTGTTCAGCGCGTAATGGCAGTCGGTGCAGCCGACGACGCGCTCGGCGTGGATGTCCCAGGAGCGGGTGAGTGAGGCTTTGTTTTCCAGGTTGACGCCGGAACTGGAGAGGCGCTGCGGCGAAAAGATTTGCCCGGAGGTGATGGTACTCCACTGGGTTGGCGAACATTCGTTGAGAACCAGCGGCGTTTGGGCGTCTACGTGGACCAGTCCGTGGCACTGGGCGCAGTTTTGGTCTGTGGGGTTTTGAATGTTGACGAAGGATTTGGTGATCTCGCCGTCTTCATCAAAGGCGTTCTCGTTCCACTGCCAGGCGCCGTTCACCTGATCCACGATCCCCGTGCCCAGCAGGGTGGCTGTGTTGGCCCATTGGAACTGCCCGTCTTGCAAAGCGGCGATGCGCGCTTCGTTGTTGGGTTCAGGGGTATGGCACAAAAAGCAGTTCATTTCCACCACGCCGGACTCGGCCCAATCCCAGGGGATGAGCGCGCCGCTGGCCGGGTCGGTGGCCTGCGTGTCCATGTTGCTGGCGCCGGCGGGTAAAGCGCTCAGGGGGTAGCCGTCGCGGCTGGTGACGGACGGACCGCCGCCCACGTGGCGCACGCCAAAGACGCTAATCCAGTCGGCGGTGGTTAAATCTACGATGTCGTCCCCTTCGGGCGAAAGGTAGCGGTAGGTGAGAGGGTTCCATTTGCCGAAGATGCCGGGGCTGCTGTCCCAGGAACGGCCGTTCTCCACCGCGCCAACCTCTGTAAATTCACTCAAACCCACGTCAGCGTGGAAGCTGTGGGTGGCGATGAAATCGGTGTCGTGGCAGGCGCGGCAGGTTTCCATGGTGGAAATCGGCTGGCCGGAAGCCAGCACGTTGCTGCCGTTGGTATCCAATAGTGGGAAAGTGGGATGTAAGGAAGAGATGGGCGGGGCGGAAACGGCCGTGCCGTCCGAGCCGGTTTCGCCTTCCTGGGCAGTCACGTTGCGGTTGAGGATGAGCAGCAGCGCCAGCAGCAGGCTGCCGACGGCCAGGCCAAGGCGCAGCGGTGTGTGTGGGGTGCGTTTCAATGTGTGCATGGTTATTTCCCCGCGAGGCTGGACACAGTGCGCCCGCCCCATTTCATGGGGTCGCCAAAGTAACCCAGGGCTTCCCAGTCTAAACGGCCGTTATCATTGTGACAGTCAGCGCATTGCAGCGCTTCTTCCTTGGTCTGCACCAGATGGGACAGCGGCCAATACATTTCCGTGGGCGCGAAGCCCATCTGCCCGCTGTAAGCCTGCCCGGCGGCTTCCGCGCCCAATCTGGCTGCCTGATCCCAATCAAAGTCTGCCCAATAACCGCCTTCGCCGACCGTTTTAACTTGCAGCAAGGTGTTGTAAATTTCGTCATAAGGCTGCATGGCGGTATGGATTTTGAACGGCCAAATTTTGGCGGTGGGGTCGTTGATGTCGCCCAGCGGCATGTTGATGGATGTGACCTCGCCGGGGTCCATGATGTCGCCTATGAGATAGCGGTCGGCCGAGCCGTTGAACCAGAGATAGTCGGGCATGAAGTTGTTTTCATAGACAAAGCTGCCCTTGATCTTCAAATATTCGTGGGTGTCTTCGGGCAAATCTTGCCCGGCCGTTGACCAGTCCCAGTCCATTTTGGTGGCGTCGCGCACAGCGCCTTCGGGGATGTGGCAGGTCTGGCAGGCGACGGCAGCGGCATGGCTGTTGATGCGTTCATCATCGTGGGGTGTTTCGCTGTGGCAGTCGGCGCAGTCGAAAGCGCTGCGCGTGTCCACGCTGACGGCGATGCTGTGCCCTTTCACCTGATGGTCTTCGGTTTGGTGGCAGTCTACGCATTGAAAATCGTGCCGCCCCATGTGGACGTCTACGTCGGCAGTGGGGTAAAAGAGGCTGCTGTCCAGGTCGCCATGTTTGACGGCGTTGCCGCCGCCGCCGTTGAAGTGGCAGCTGCCGCAGTTGCGGCGGGTGGGCGTACCCACGCTTTGAGCGACCATGGCCAGGTCCACGCCATCGGCCGGCAGGCCGGAGTTGGTTTTGCTATACAGGCCAGATTGGTCGTGGCAGACCAGGCAGTCGATGTTGTCTGTCTGGGAGAAGTCAAAATCCCCGTCTTCCCAGCCGTAGCCGGCGTGGCAGCGGGTGCAGCCCGTCCAGTTGCTCTGGATGCCGATGCAGAAATTATTAAGCTGGTTCTTTTTGCCAATGGTGACAGGTTCGTCGCGGCCGGGCAGCATGACTGGCTCGCCTTCCCATTTCCAATGCACGGTTTGGGAGACCTGGTGGGCGGCGTCTTCGTGGCATTCCAGGCAGGCGCGGGTGACGTCGGCGCCGGTTTCGTAAGGGCCGGTCATCAGGTCGGTGTGGTCTACGTGGGGGGGGCGGACGGGCACGTTCACCCAGGGGTCATCGGCTGCCCGAGTGTCTCTGGTGACGAATAGCACGGTGGGCGTGATGACGATGAGGAGGGTGACGATTAGTCCAACGATCCAGGTGTATTTGAACTCTTTCATGTTGCCTCAACTTGGTCCGATTGGCGGATTCTCAGCCAACAGGCTGGTTTGCCTGGACAGGCTGTCGCGCAGGATGTGGCGCATAGAATTTAAAATGGTAATCATGCGAGGGTCGGCCAGGCTGTACACGACTGCCGGTCCTTCGCGCTGCGTGGAGACGAGGCCACGCTGCCGTAAAACGCGCAGGTGGCGAGAGATGGTAGGTTGGGGGGTGTCTAGCAGGTCGGCCAGGGCGGTGACGTGTAAGGGGTTGTTATCCAGGGCGTAGAGAATCTGGATGCGTTTGGGGTCCCCCAGCGCCTGACAAATGTTGGCGTGTAAGAGGGTTAATTCTTCGAGAGTGGGTATATTCATACGGCCGTTCACCTATCCCTCTGTCTATGTATTCGCTTATGCGAATACATGTAGGAAGTATAGATGACGGCCGTATTTCCGCCCGCCGATGAATGTCACAATTTGCTTGTGACATTTGTCACGATTGGGTGGACGGGACGCCTGCGCTCCGACGAGAAGGGTCAGGCTTTCTGCAGACGTTCCACCAGGGTGATATAGGCCTGCATGGCCGCTTCCTTGTTGGTTCCCTGGAGTTTGGCCCAGGCATCGTACTTGGCGCGGCCAACCGGGTCGGTGAAGCCGGGGCGTTTGCCGCCAGCGTCACCCTGGGTGGCTTGCTTGTAATGGGCGTACAGGCTCAGCAGCTCTTCGTTGCTGGGGCGGGTGGGTAAACTTTGGGCGGCGGCAGCGGCCGTTTGGAATTGGGTCTCTAAATCGGACATAGAAGCTCCTTCTGGGAAAATGGAGTTGTTAAATCCAGCAATTCTCAATTTGCAATCCAGCCGTAGGGGCGGGACAACATTTTTGCCAATCACCAATGCCTGGTCTCCCGCCTGTCTCGCCCCTCTTTGGGTCCCATTGGGCGAGACGGCGCGGGAAAATGGCGTCCGCTGCGGCTGTTACCTGTCCGCGCCGTCCGACCCCTACTAGCACACCCGGGCAAATTGAGAACTGTTGTGTCAAATCTTAACGATTTGACACCTTTAAACCGTAACATCCTGGTTGACTGACAAATCTCAGATTTTCACCGCGGAGAGCGCGGAGGACGCGGAGATTTTCTCTAGTACAGCCTCCGCGCTCTCTGCGTTCTCCGCGGTTAGATAAGTTTTGTCAGTCAATCAGCCGTAACATCTCAATAAATCGGGGGAGCCTATAAGAGGTTTGTCGTTGGCGCCACGGTCGTCTTTAGCCCCGTTTACGGGGCATCGTTTTTTAGCCTGGGGTTTTAGCTCCAGGCGGAGCGGACCACCGACGACGACCAGCGCTAAAGCGCCGGTCCATAAAACAGCGCCGGGTAAACCCGGCTTTTACCTCTTTGCTACCGATTACCCCAAGATATTGAGAAGATACTCTAAACCTTTGAAACACACCCATTGGTAATTCAGGCTTCTTCCTCCACATTGATGAGCTTATCTGTCAGGCCCTCCTTTTCGATGACGAAGTGGAGGGCCATGTCGAAAGCGGCCTGGGTGAATTTCAGGACTTCGGCATAACCTTCGTCGGAGAGTTTGCGGGCGGCGTCGTGGCGGCGGAAGATGTTGACAAATTGGCGTTCGCGTTCATATTGCAGCGGGATGCGGCCGATGCCCCAGTCGTTGAGAATGCGCCAGATGGTGGGGTTGTAGGCGCGGGTCATGCGCATCACAAACGGTACGGGATCGTGGCGAGCCAATAGAGCGGCCAGACGCAGGATCAATTCAAAAGAAAGGGCGGCGGTCCCGTTTTCAACAGCTTCCAGGAAGGTCTTATCTTCCAGGTCCAGGGCGTGGTTGAGGTCGCTGATGGTAAGGCCGGCGACTTTACGCACGTCTTGTAGGTAACCCGCCTTCCAGCATCATGTTCAGCTTGTCGCCATCGGTGATGAAGGATCTGCCCAGGCGCACCGGCATACCACCCGCCTTAACGGCCAACTTCAGCGCGCCAACAGTGACGTCGCCGGTGAGGTTGGTGAGGCGTTTCATTAGTGAAGGGTCCATGTCGGCGGGGGGTTGGTCCAGGCTCTCTTTTGGCGGTTTGGCGGCTGCCGGTTTTTTGGGCGGGGTAATGGAATCGTGTTCGCTGGTGTTGATGGGTGTGGTATCGGTCATAGGTATCTCCAGAAACGGCCGTTTCTTTTCCGATAGTATAAACGATACCCGCCACAATACAATCGCAATCCCAGAGAAGTGCGGGTCCCGGTCTGGCGGATTTGCGTCAATTGTAGCCGCCCAAACTTTAGGGGGTAATGGCCGCTGTTGGCGTTGTTGTAGGCAAGGCCGGGTTGGTGGACGCGCCGGGTTCGGCCATCTGCCCGTCGGCGTCGCTGTTTGGTGTTTCGCTGGGCGTGGGTGGCAGTGGTGTAGCTGTGGGCGGCGTCATTGTGGGCGGCAGTGGTGTGGCTGTCGCTGGCGGCGGCATGGGCGTGGGTGTGGGTGGCAGTGGTGTGGCTGTCGGTGGTGGTGGCGTGGGCGTAGGCGGCAGCGGCGTGGCTGTGGGGAGAACCCAGGTATTGGTGCTGTGACAGTGTGAGCATTGACCGCGTGGATGGCCTGCCGGCCGTGCATGGCAAGAATTACAGTTGGTGTACGTCGTATGGTCAAACACCACAGCCGTCCAGTCCGTGGTATTGTGGCAGCTGGAACATTGGCCGGGCCAATGACCGGCCGGCGTGTTGTGGCAGGCCAGGCAGTCTGTTAGACCGGTGTGGTCCATGGAAATCTCCCACCAATCGTTTGTGGTGTGGCACTGCGAGCATTGCCCGGTGTAATGTCCGGTGGGCGAAGTATGGCAGGTGGCGCAGTCTGTGTAGCCATCATGGCTGAAAATAGATGTGCGCCAGTCGCTGGTGGTGTGGCAGAGTGAGCATTGTCCCGGGTAATGATTGGCCTGACTGTGGCAGTTGGTGCATGTCGTATAGCCGTCGTGATTGAACTGCGCGTCTTCCCAACCGTTGGTGCTGTGGCAGTTGACGCATTGGCCGCTGTAATGGCCGGTGGGGGCCGTATGGCAGCTCAGGCAGTCTGTCAGACCGATGTGGTTGACATTAACATTGTACCAATTTTCGGTGGTATGGCAGGTGGCGCAGCGGCCGTCATAGTGGCCTGGGGGAGGGTTGTGGCAGGATTCGCAGTTGTTTGCATTGTTATGGTTCATTTCCACTTGCCGCCAATCCGCCGTGCCGTGGCAGCTTGAACATTGCCCGCCATAATGGCCGTTGGGCGCATCAGATTGATGGCAGCTCTGGCAGTTCATCGCCCCATTGTGTTTGATTTGCAGATAATTCCAATTTTCGGTGGTGTGGCAGTCGAAGCACAGCCCGAAGGAATGGCCGCTGGGCGGTTGATGACAGGTGGCGCAGTCGGTGTAGCCCTCATGGTTAAACAACGGCTGCCGCCAATCGTTGGTGGTGTGGCAGTTGGCGCACTGCCCGGTGTAGGTGTGGCCGGCTGGGGCTTCGGTGGCATGGCAGTTCAGGCAGTCGGTCTGGCCGGTGTGGTCGAACACGGCCGTATCCCAACGGCGCGTATCGTGGCAGCCGCTGCACTGCCCGGCATAATGGTCGGTCGGCTGGTCAGTTTGATGGCAGCTCTGGCAATCTACCGCGCCACGATGGTTAAATGTCGCCAACTGCCAGTCGCCGGTGCTGCTGTGGCAGTCCACGCACGCGCTGCCGTAATGTCTGCTTGGCGCGTCGGCTTCGTGGCAGCTTGTGCATTCATAGATGCGGGCATGATCGAAGGCCACGCCCGCCCAGGTGGTCGTGTCGGTGTGGCAGCGGCGGCACTCGCCAATGAATTCTTCGTAATGCCGCGCCGGTGTTGCCGCAGCGTGGCAAAGCAGACAATCCTCGTCGCGATCGTGGACGAATTGAATCATGGTCCAATCGGCCGTATTGGTGTGGCAGCGGATGCAGTCGGTGGGGTAATGGTTGGCTGGGCTTACGGCTGTGTGGCAAGATTCACATTCCACCACGCCAACATGGTCAAACTGATACGGCGTCCAGTCGTCTGTGGTATGGCAGTCGCTGCATTCGCCGCGAAAATGAGCGGGGTAGCGCGGGTTGTCGGGCAGCAGTTGGTGGCAGCTGCTGCATTGTGTTGGTGTGCTGGTGTACTGCCCATCCCCATGACACGCCAGGCAGTCTACATTAATGTGGCCGCCAGTCAGAGGCAGATTGACGTGGGCAACGCCGTCGGTCAGGAAAGCGATGGGCTGCCCGTCAATGTTGGTTGGCGGGGCGATAGGTGACGTTTGTGGCAAGACGGCCATCATCTCGGCTCGGGTATTGGCTGCTTGCAGGGCGGCTATTTTTTGGCTCAAACCTTCTACCAGGTCACTGTAGGCCGATTTCTCGATGGCTGCGACGATGATCTTGGCTTGCTGGAGTAGTTGGGCCAGACGGCCGTATAACGCCACCTGTTCTTCTTTTGGGTTTTGGTCAATCGCCAGGATGACGTCATTCAGGGAAGTATCGAAAGCGGCAACAGCCGTGCTAGTGTGATTACGGCCGTCCGACCGAGCCAGGTCAGCCAGGCGGTATTCGGCCAGACGCAGCGCTTGCTGCGCCCGGTTGGCGGCGCTGTTGGGCAGCGCCAACGACCAGGCTTCGGCTGTAAGCTGCACAGTGTACAGGCTGTGCCCTGGTTGGAAAGGATGCGTTTCCACCAGAAACGCCAAAGCAGCCAGACCCATCAGAATGGCGGCGGAAGTGTACATTAAAAATGGGAGCTGCTTCTTCATGAGCATCTCTCCTCCCAGATTTCAAGTCTGGGACCGGTGTTCAGTGGTTGATGTTTGGCGGTAGGTTGCACTGAGTACTGATTACTCAATAGGGGCGCTAGTTTGCCCGAAAATCATCCTTGTCTATCTGGCCGGTTGGGTGGCAAGACAGGCAGTCTACCGTTTCCGCCGGCGTTAGTTGTGCATGGGCGACCAGCATGTCGGCTGTGCCGTGGCAGTTATGGCATAGATAGTGCGTGTAGCTGTCTACGTGGCAGGTCTGGCATGGCAAACGGCCGTCGCCGCCATGATCTAACGGAAAGGTGTGCTGCGTCAACTGCGCCGAAGACCAGGTCACCGCATCATGACACCGCTGGCACTCCAGACCAAATTGACCAATATGAAGCTCTGGCTCGGCGTGGCAGGCGGCGCAGGCCGATGGTGTGTTGGCATAGGTCTGGTTTGCATGACACGCTTCGCAGGCCACTGCGGCGTGTGCCCCGACCAGGACAAAGTGTTGGTTGTGATCGAAATTTGCCAGACGATCATGCCCATCGTGGCAAGCCACGCAGCCATCGCCATACCGTTCTTGATGTTGAGCCATGTAATCTGGGGCGTGGTTAGTATGGCAGGTAACGCAGTCTATGGCCTCTTGCCCAAACTGGCCCAAATGATGGCAGCTTTCACAGTTTAACGGCTGCCCATCATAGCCGGTGTGGTGCTGGTCCAGGCTAAAATCGGCCAGAAGCGTGTGGTCCACATTGTTAAAGGCGAAAACGGTGATTTTGGCGTCGCGCCCTTTGTGTTCGGTGTGGCAGCTTTGGCAGTCTGAGGTGACCGGCAGCAAGCCATGCAGGCCAAAGGCTGCGGCGCGTTGTTCGGCCACGTCTACGTGGCAGTTCTGGCAGCGGTTGTCTATGATGCAATGAATGGGACCATGACAATGGGTACATTCCTGTTGGAATTCGGCGTGAGAATTGTAACCGCCCAACATGTCCCCACTGGCGTTAACAGCCGACAGCGGCCCAATGTTATGGTGGGTAACTATGAAGTAACCGCCTATCATCATGCCTATCATCATTAGCAAAGACGCCCCAGCCCCAGAGGAGTCGCCAGAAAGTAAATCAGTTTGCGGTGCATGTGACCCCCTGACTATAACCGTTCACGCCCCCGAAGTTGAGCCTGCCAAAAACGATTTGCCTTCGACAAGTTCAGGAAAAGGGTGAATCACTATCCCTGATTCGATTCTCGCAAAGGCCATATTGAAGTGCTAGTACCAATGTACCAATCGCTCCTTAACCAATCCTCAACGGTGGGGAGCAACGGCTTATGCGGAATGGTACATGGATTAAATGTTGATGATGTGGATTCGTGTGGCTCAAAATGGAGAGAAATGTGTTTATCTGCCGCGTCTGCCAAAATCCACGTCTGGTTTGAAAGTGGCAAAGATAGCCCGGCCGTTATTCCTTATCTATCACCGGTAAATAGACCACGTAGGTGTCGGCAAGCTGCTCTGCGCCAAAGTAGACAAAGGCGCGGCCAACGATGTCGCGGTTGATGCGGTGCTGTGGCGCACCGATGGCCGGGTCGTTATAGCCATCGCCGTTTACATCGCCGGCTAGATCGGCGCTAAAGCCATAGGCGGACTCTGCTTTGTTGCCTTCACCGATCCAATTTGCGTTGGCGCTGATGCCGCCCGATATACCCAGGTAAAGAAAGACGCTCCCTTCCAACGATTGGTCGTGGGTGTATTGGGGCGCGCCGATGAGCAGGTCGGGCAGGGCGTCGCCGTTGACATGGCCGGCGCTGACGGCCGTGCCAAATCTGGCCCCGGTTTGCCCGGAAAATGCCGACCAGACGGCCGTATCCCCTACCCCTTGCCCGCTGCCGGGGTAGAGAAATACCGCACCTTCATTGTCAGCCGCGCCGTCAAAATAAGGCGCGCCCACCATCATGTCGCTCTGACCGTCCTGGTTGAAATCGGCGGCGGTGATGGCTGCGCCAAACAGGCTGTTGGCCTGTCCACCGCGAATCGTCTGGTCGGCTGTGCCGCCGGGTCCGCTGCTGCCGCCCAGAAACAGGAAAACAGCCCCTTCATCTACGAGTGCACCATCATAAAAAGGCGCGCCGACTGCCACGTCGTCGTAGCCATCGCCGTTGACATCACCGACCAGGGCGATGGCCGTGCCAAAAGCGGCGTTGGTTTGTCCACCGACGGCCGTCCAGTCGGGAGTGCCGCTTAACCCGGCAGCCGAACCTAAAAAAAGAAAGGCCGCCCCTTCGTGGCTTAACGTGTCGCTGTACCAACGCGCACCCACCAGCACATCGTCGAAACCGTCGCCGTTTACATCGCCGCCCCCAGCGATGCTGTAGCCTAGCTGCGCTTCTTTTTGGTTGCTTTCATAGGTCCAGGTGGCCGCGGCGGGCAATCCCTGGGCCGAACCCAGGTAAAGATAAACGCGCCCTTCTTCTGGCTGACCCTGGTTGCTGCGATATGCGCCGATCAGCACATCGCCATAGCTGTCGCCGTTCACGTCGCCGACAGCCACGGCGAAACCGTAACGCGCCCCGGTGAGATCGCTGCCCGCTGACCAGGCGGGCTGGCTGTTAAGACCGCCAGCGGAGCCATGAAACAAAAAAGCGGCTCCGCCGCGCGTCTGGCCGTTGTCGAAGCGGGGCGCGCCGACGATGAGGTCGTCGAAGTTGTCGCCGTTTACGTCAACGGTGGCAAGGGCATAGCCATATTCGCCGCCCACCTGGCTGCCCGCCGCCGACCAGGCCAGCAGCAGGGCGCGCAAGGGGTTGGGGGTGGCAAAGAGGAGACAAGAGAGGAGGAGTACGGCCGTTAAACTGACCGCTACTCCTTTTTTGTTTTTCTCAACCCGCTTTTGGCGCATGGTTCCCTTTTGCCAATAGCCCCCGGAGGTTCTGAACCTCCGGGGGCCTGTTCTTTCCAGGCAAACCTGACGGGTCTTTGAGACCGTCAGGTTTGCCTCCCTTTACTGATTAGTCGTTACCGGCAGGAATGTGCGGTAGCCAACAAACAAGGCGGTTGTCACTTCGTTGGACCAACGGCCATGGTTGTCTTGCGCCCGGAAGCTGATCATGTGGTTGCCGAGGCTAAGATCGGTCACTGGAATGGTGAAGGATTTCTGGTTGCTCAACAGACCATCCAGGTCCGAACGCCATTCATAGGCTGCGATTTGGGCAGAGCCTAACGGCCGTGCGCTGCCGATAAAAGTAAGGTCCCCGGCCGAATAGTCGGCGGCCGTGTGGCTGGTGTAAAGGATGGAGACATAGGGAGGCGTGTTAGCGGCCGTGTCTTCGTTCAGGAACATGACCCGGCGGAAGATGGCGTCACTGTTAGAGACGTTCTCTAATTCGTCTTCCTGCCACTGGTTCCAGATGACATAGTAATACGTGCCGCCATTATTGCAGGTGTTGGCTGCCTCGCCAGAAAGGTCTTCGCGGTCATGTTCCAGCCAGTCGAAGCCCATGGTGATTTCGCCGGTTCCAGCGTTAGCGTACTCCACCAGGAAGTAGTCATCGCCATAGGTGGTAGCGCGGCTGTAGAACAGGTCCAACGGCACGGCCTCACCGTCAGCGACGGTGGTGTTGTCGCCGGTCTCGTAGACGATGAAGAACTTGGATGGGTCGCGTACATCATCTTCGTAGCCGGTAAAACCGATTCCTTTCAGGTCTGTGATGGGCAGCATTTTGAGGCCACCGGTAGGCGTGTAGCGCGGGTCAAGGATGGTCACTCTGTTGCCGGTGAGCTGCGAGAGGTTGCGGGATTGTTCAAACGCGCCGGCGGCGTAATCGAAACAAACTCTGGTGTAGTCGGAACCAGCGCCGTAATTTTCGCAAGCGGTCGGGTCGGTGGCATCTTCTTCGCCCTCGCCGCCCAGTGCAGCCGGGGTGGTTGTCCAGGTTAAGCCGCCGTCGAAGGAACGACGAGCATATAAGTTATAGTGGTCATTGCCGACGCTGTTGGCCTGCCAGTTAGGCGACCAGGCGTACATCATCATGATGAAGTCGCCGTCAATGAAACCGCGATGCCCTTTGGCAACGTCATAGGGGTTTTCCCAGGACTGATCATCCAGATCGTTGTCGTTGCAGGTATACCCACCCAGGGTTGATGCGCCGCCACACTGTCGCCACTCGGTTACTTTGGGGAAGGGCGTCACCCCGCCGTCCCAGGGAAAGGCGGCCGCGCAGTCGTCACCGCTGGTACCATTGTCACACGAGACAATGCTGGTGCCCGAGACGTTGATCATATTGCTCAGGCACAGCCCTTCCAGATAACGCGGGTTGGAACCGTCGGTGTAGACCCATTCGTCGCAGACCAGATTCTCATAAGCGTAAGGGTTGTAGCCTTCGGGCAAGCAACGTTCGATGGTTGTGGGGTCGTTGTCGGTGTCACATAGCACCCAGATACCATCGGGCACTTTGGTCATGCGTAGGAAGATGTCGGCCGGACCGCCCTGGTTGAGGATGCCTTGCTTGACAATCAGGACCGATGAAACGCCACTCTGGCCAATTTGGTGAATGGGCTGCGACATATGCGAGAAGCGGCGGGAAATTTCGGTTTCGTAGAAGTCGTTGCCGAAATCGTCCTCCATCATCGGGAAGAATTCGCCTGGGATGCAATCTTCATCATGGGGGCCGCAGACGGCCGGCTGATTGAGCATACCACCCTGCAGCAAAAACTCCGGGTTCAGCATGTCGAAGGAGTAGTACCACATGTTCTTGCCAATGTCTTCAGGTTCAGCATCGTCGTCGGTGCTGCCCTCACCGAGAGCTTTAGACTCCTCCGCGCCCATGATGACAATAGCACTGTCATAGACGATGGTGGACTCTACGGGTTCAAAGTAGAGGCTGTCATAGGGCTGCACATTGACACGCGGTCGGGAGGAGCCAACACGGCCTTGCAGGACACGGCCGTCTTCAGTCTGACACAGTTGCAGAGTTGTACCACCCGGGTTGGTCCAGGAGACCGGTATAGTGCAGTAGGTTGAATTCTCAGATTGGGTTATTCCTGTTTTGACGGCATTGGGATCGTCCCAATTCACATCCGGCAGCACTGTCGCGCCGTAGGGATCGGTGTCGTCGAATTCAACGTAGCAGTAGGGATCACTACCCAGGGCTTTGCACATCTTATTGTCGGTCAGGCGGATGGGCATGGCCATGGGCACGGCAACCTTAGGCATGGTTTCGCCTGCATACGCGGCAATATCAATCGGAATGGCATCGTCACTGTCGTCGCTCATGACCATGACGAAATCATCCAGAGAGACGAACGAATACCAGAGGTCGGTTTGCTGGTTAACCACAGCGCCAGACCAACCTTCGCCGGGGCCGAGGCCCTGTCCGGGGCGTAGACCTTCGGGGTCTTCCTGCCAGGTCATCATAAAACCACCAGCGCTGTCGCCGGCCATCTCCAGGCGGTTGGCGTCGCGGCGGCCAGAAGTCAACCGTTCGGCTTTGGTCCAGACAATGTCGTAGCCCATAGAGGCGTCATCTAGCTCAACCGGCAGCAATTGCCCGCGCGCAGACCAGACACAGGAATAGGGGATCTCGCCAACTTCGGGAAAGCCCATCCCCGTGTAGTCCACCGAGTTTTGGCTGCCAGCTACGCCCCAGATGTCGCGCACATACAAGTCGGGCAAACCAAAGTCTTCTTGCAGGTCTAACACATCCTCATTTACAAAGGTGTACATGGGCGAGCCGCCATCGCAGTATTTGCTGATCCAGCCGACCAGGACTTTGTCGCCAGCAATGGTGAAAGTCATGTTGTGGGCGTCGCCAGGATAGGGGTGGCCGTTTGCCAGGGTAAAAGAGGATAAATCTGCGGAAAGAGAGAGGTTGGTACGTTTCCAGGTTGCGCCGTCATCCAGGGAAAGGGCCGCATAAGCATCGTGGGCGCCGAAACCGGCGCCGCTCAGGATGCTGTAGATACCCTCTACCCCTTCTTCTTCCTCTGGAAGCGAGTCTATGTAGACGGCCACCAGGGGTTTGGCGTTATCGCGGGTATCAACCAATGTGCCAGCGGCGTCGTAGTATAGGGTGCTGGTAATGACGCCATCTGACGTTTGTGCGGGGACATAGAAGGCCATGTGGTTGAGATTGGCGCGTTCGGTTTCCTGGTCCGGCGTTTTGGAGATGTTGCGCCGGAACATCTGGCCGTCATCGGCAAAAGCAGTGACTGTAGCCAACGCGATGGCTAAAATGACGAAAATTAACCAATGCTTCTTACTCATATTCCTAACCCTCCGGTCTGTCAGCGACCAAATATGTGATTGTGGCGGATAAACGAGGCGTCAAGATCGGGCTGGCAACTATGTGGTCTTTATGTGCCTCTCGACATGGGACTAACGTACTATGGACTACTTAACCGATCCTCAACGGCCGTTTGCCTGGCAGCTAGTTGTTGAGCAAACAAGATGATGATGGGTGAAAATGAGGCGATGGGCGGCTGGTGGGCGCGGTTTAGAGGGGTTCAGGCCACTGTGAATGGGCTTCGGGCAGGCATTGGATGTGGACGAGGGCGGCGGCATTATCCGGGTCGGGAAGGACGAAGAGGGTGCTGATGGTGGTGAGGAGACGTTTTTGCGCCGGGCCATTCACCAGCAGGTGGAAAGCGCGGACGGGTTGGTTGTGGTGGAGGGCGTCGAGAATAGGGCAGCCTGGCCCACAGAACGGCCGTCCATCCGGCGTTTCTCCTTGCAACAACTGCCAGCAAGGTTGACCTAAGGCTTCAGCGGTGCTGATCCCAAACAACGTTTCGGCTGCCGTATTCCACAAAACAATTCGTTGTTGGTAGTCAACGGCAAATGTCGCGTCTCCAATGTTACTCAATATGTTGAGAATTTCTGCCACGCAACAGCTCCATCACAGGTGGTGGAAGATGGTTCTGGCATGTCGCAGTCTGGATGGTAGCTGGTATGCGGTTTGAGGATTCCAGAACGGGTTGCTTTGCTCTTCTTGGACTTAACTGTAAATCGGCTTACTTAACCAACCCTCAACAGTGTGGTTAATTGGGCCGCAGCTTGCGGGCAAAACGTGGCGAATGTTTGCCGAGGGAGCAAAATAGTCAGGCCAGGCAATCGAGGTGGCGACACAAATCCAGGGTTTCCTGGCTGGGGGGGATATTGAGTTCAGACATCATGGATTGGGCGAGGTGGCGACATTGGGTAACGGCCGTTGCCACATCCCCCTGTCGCAAAGCCAGGCGAATCAGTTTTTGGCAGGTCATTTCACGGCAAGGATCAACTGCCAGGGCGCGTAGATACAGCTCTTTGGCCGCGATGTCGTCATGCCGCGCTTCGTAGAGCGCGCCCAGTTCTTCCGCCGCATTGAGATAGAGATGTCGGAAACGCTCGTGTTCACCGGGGGACCAGACCGCAGTCTGGCTGAGATCAGACAGATAGTCGCCGCGATACAATGCCAGAGCTTCCTGGTAAAACCGGATGGCGTCAGCGGCTTCCTGGGCGAAACGCGCCTGACGGATTTGTACCTCAAAAAGCTCAATATCCAGCCATAGTTTTTGCCCATCGGCCAGACGGTAGAAGCCCCCTTCGTAGATGACGTAGCGCGAATCAGCCCCATTTTGCAGGTCTGGTTCCAGGCAGTGGCGCAAATTGTAGATGGTGGTATTTAGATTGCGCAGTGCGGCTTCATAGGGCAGTTCGCGCCAAAGTATATCGGTCAACTGCTCACGACTGATAGGATGCCTATGGTGGCTGGCAAGGAAGGCTAACAAGGCGCGTACTTTTAAGCGCCGCCACAGAGCGCCTTCGACCGGGCGGCCATCGGGTCGCCAAACAGCGATGGGTCCCAATAGATGAATCCGCAGCAAGCTTTCTGATTTATTTTGTATTTCTAGCAGGCGACCAAGCTGCACCAGAACGGGGCTTTCCGTGGATTGGTATTCTTGCGGCAGGGGGATGGCGCTGATATTCACCACAACATCTTGTCCCAGGCGGCTTCGGGCAATGAGGTTGAAATGCTTAACTGGCTTACCTTGTTGAATCCAGTTAATAATGGGGCAGTCTAGTGAGCAAAAGGGGTCGCCATTAGCGGTACGGCCGTTTAGCAGTTCCCAACAAAACTGCCCAAGGGCTTCTTCTGCCGAATAGCCAAACGCATCTTCAGCCGCGTGATTCCAATAGACAATTCGCCGCTGTTCGTCTACAGCCAGAGCGCTGTCACCGGTATTGGCAAAGATGTGCAAATAACTCTGCAAAACTGCCCCCTTGTTGCCTTTGTGGCAACGATTACTCTATTCTTGCTCAAACAGGTTAAGAATTCGCTTACGCTGGCGAGTGCTGCGTGGAGATGCTGGGGGCGAGTAGCGGGTTAGCTGGCTGCGCCGCGGAAAAGGGCCTCCATGTTCAGCGATGGCGCTTTGCTGTGGCTGGCCAGGGTGACGTAGGCGCGCGCCAGGGCGTCTTTGGCCGCGCCCAGCACCGTGCCAATCAATCCAAAGGCTTCGGCCAGACCAGCGGGGGGAATGGTCTGGCTGATATGCCGCCAGATGCTCTCTTCGAGGACGTTAACGGCCGTCTGCACCTCATGAATGCCAAACCCGGCAGCAAAGCGTTCCTGGGCGATCTGCTCCATGTAGTCCATGAGCGGGATGAGATTGCGGTCGGCTACGGCGGCGCGGCTGAGTTGGTAGAGGGTTTGCAGCCGTTGGCGGTTCCAGGCGTCGCCGGCGGCCGTGTAATGCTTCAGGTGGGAGCGGTTGAGGGCTTCGGTGGCTTCGTCTACGATTGCGTTTTCTTGTTCGTGCAGCAGATCTAAAAGGTTCATACGTTTCTCCATCTTTGCAGTCTACCAAATTGCTAACGGACGAGAAATCGTAAACATCACCCATTTACCATGATCTATGTAATGTTTACGGCCGTCTTGAGTATAATCCCCCCCATGACCGAAACATCCTCATTCCCAACGTCATCTCAAGCCTGGATCGCCGCCATGCGGCCGCGCACGCTGCCCCTGGCGGTTGCCAGCAGCATCATGGGCGGTTTTCTGGCGGCCGCTGATGGCGTGTTTCGCTGGCCGGTAACGTTGTTGTGTGTGGTAACGGCCGTTTGCCTGCAAATTCTCTCCAATCTCGCCAACGACTATGGCGATTCCGTTCACGGCGCGGACCATGTGGAGCGGGCCGGGCCAAAACGGGCCGTCCAGGCTGGTCTCATCACTTCTGGCGCGATGAAGCGGGCGATGGCGATTTTTGCCGGGCTGTCGGCTGTGTCTGGGCTGGCGCTGGTGATTGTGGCCCTGGGCGCGGCGGCGCTGCCGTTGGTGGCGCTGTTTGTGCTGTTGGGTGGGGCGGCCATTTGGGCGGCCGTCAGCTATACGGCCAGCAGCAAGCCGTATGGCTACGTGGGTTTGGGTGATTTGTTCGTCTTCATCTTTTTTGGGCTGGTGGGGACGATGGGAACGTATTTTTTGCAGGCGCAGGTCTGGAATGGGTTGGTGTTTTGGCCGGCAGCGGCCGTTGGCCTGCTTTCGGTGGCTGTTCTTAATGTCAACAACATCCGCGACATCGAATCAGACAGTAAGGCGGGTAAATTGTCCATTCCGGTGCGCATTGGGCCGTACCGGGCGCGCATCTACCACTGGGTATTGTTGAGCGGCGCGGTGATGGCCGCGCTGCTGTACGTGGCGCTGACTTATCGCTCGCCCTGGCAGTTTTTGTTTGTGCTGTCTTGGCCGCTGCTGTGGCGCAATGGCACGGCCGTTGCCCGCACCCATGATCCGCTGCAACTGAACCCCATGCTCAAGCAGCTTTCGTTGAGTACCCTGGTTTTTGTGTTTACGTTTGGTCTTGGGCAAGTTGTGTAGGAATTTATTACAAAGGGACAAAGATACAAAGGAAGAAAAGATTTTTTGTCCCTTTGTTATTTTGTCTGAGTTCTTAAAAACTTCCCCACCGAAGCGGCGTACTGTGACGGCCGTTCCAGATGCACAGCATGGCCCGCCCCTGGCACAATCTCCAACCGGGCGTTGGGCAACAGCGCCGCCATGTCCCGGTTAATCGCCACAAATTTTGCGTCCAATTCTCCCGCTAACAGCAGCGTTGGCAGCCGTAATTTGCCCAATCGCCCCCACTGCGAAGGCTGCGCGCCCGTGCCCATGCCGCGCAGACTGTTCGCCAGCCCGACCGGATTGTTTTGCAAACGCTGCTGCCGTAGGGCGGCGCGGTTGTCTTCCGACATCTGCTTCTGGCTGGCCCACAGCGGCAGGCTTTCCCAGTGGTCCACAAACGACGCCACGCCTTCCCGTTCGATGCGGTCGGCCAGGGCGTTGTCTTGCTGGCGGCGGGCCAACTGCTCCTCTTTGTCTTTCAGGCCAGGCGAAGCGCTTTCCAGGATGAGCGCGCCGATACGCTGTGGCGCCTGAGCAGCCAGAAAGAGGGCCAGCCGCCCGCCCATCGAATAACCCAATATGTCCGTTTGCTCGATGGCAAGTTGATCGAGCAGGTCAAGTAGATCGGCGGCGACGACTTCCATGCCGTAGCGGATGGCGCGAGGCGGAGAGGGGGTACGGCCGTGTCCCAACAAATCCACCGCGAGTACCTGGCGCTGCTGGGTCAGGTGGGGCAGCAGGGGCAGCCAGCTTTGGCTGCTGCCGGTGAAGCCATGCAGCAGGAGTAACGGCCGTTCTTCGCCCGATCCCGCTATTTCAAAATTATAAACCACGTCACGAACAGCTAATTTAACCATGGCTTTTTACAATCAGGCCGCCGGGTCTATTTTTTGTTGCTGCGGAGGCGCTGCCAGACCAGGCGCATTTCCGCGGGCTGGCGGATGGCAAACACCAAGATCGCGCTGCCGGCGTAAACGGCCGTCGCCGCCACACTTACCCCCAACTGCCACCAGCCGCCGCTCTGGCCCAAACTGCCCATGCCCCAGTTCAAAACCAGGCTGCTGGTCAATGTGGCTACCATCGAAGCGATAAGGATGGTGGTTAACCGGGTGATGTCTTCGACCGATAAATTCTGATACCACTGCTCAAAACCTTTCATTGCGCCGTTACCTTCCATTGTATGTTAGATTTGCATTCGTTCCAGGTTTTGATGTTAACAGATAGATAGGTTGGCGGTGATGGGACAAAACTCTTAAAGATGGGCTTTTGGGACTAATGGCTGGAGGCAGACGCGGAACGGCCGTCAGGCAAACATCGCCGCCACTTCGCGGCGGGCAATTTTGCCGGAAGGGGTGTGTGGCAGGGCGGGGCAGATTTGCCAGCGGCGAGGCGTTTTGTAGCCGGCCAGCCGTTCGCGGCAAAAATAGGCCAAATCGGTGGGGGTAACGGCCGTTTCTTCTCTTAAAACCACTGCTGCCGCCACCACCTGGCCCCAGACCACGTCTGGCGCGCCCACCACGCAGGCATCGGCCACCGCCGGGTGGCTTTTTAATACCACCTCCACCTCGGCCGGATAAACGTTCTCGCCGCCGCTCACAATCAAATCGCTGCGCCGCTGCATCACCCACAAATCACCCTCTTCGTCCAGATAACCAATGTCACCCGTGGGAAGATTGCGGATTGCGGATTGGCGTCTCCGCAATCCGCAATCCGCAATAAAATACCCCGCCATCACCGTTGGCCCACTTACCACAATTTCGCCGGGGGTATTGGGGGGCAGGGAACGGCCGTGTTCATCCACAATGGTCACTGTCAGGCCGGGGAGGGGTTTGCCCACGCTGCCCGGCTTACGCGCAGCTTCTTCTGGTGTGGCCGTGGCCACCTGGCTGGCGGCTTCGGTAAGGCCGTAGGTGGGGGCGACCAGAGGGGGAGAATTGTGAATTGTGAAGTTGTTACTATCAACTACCAACTCCCTACTACCAACTGCCTTGCGCGGCAGCGCATTGGCTTGTTCCACCAACTCCGCCGGGGCGGCGGCGCCGCCGAGGAGGATGAGGCGCAGGCTGGCGGGCCAGTGGGTGCGGGTTTCTAGCAGACGGTGGAGCATGGTGGGGACCAGAGAGATGAGGCTGATGGGGTTGTGGTCCAGGTCGTCGTTGATGGCGTCCAGGTCGAAACGCGGGTGAAGGGAAACGGCCGTGCCAGCCAAACAACTGCGCAGGATGACCGCCAATCCGCCCACGTGGTACAGCGGCAGCACACTCAGCCAACGATCATCCGCCCGCACCCCCAGCCGTTCCGCCGAGGCCATCGCGCTGGCATAATGATTGGCAAACGTCAGCATCGCTCCCTTGGGCCGGCCGGATGTGCCGGAGGTGAAGACCACGCACTGCAAATTGTCAATTGTCAATGGACAATGGTCAATTGTTAACGATTCGGCGGTGCGTATGAATTCCTCGTTGACAATTAGCAATTGACAATTGACTATTGACAATTCTCTTTCCGCCACAAGCCACTTTGCCCCAACGTGCCCAATCTGCCAGGCAATCTCGTCCTCTGTCAGGCGGGTGTTGAGGGGCACGAGGACCGCGCCGAGGCGGGCCAGGGCGTGGATGAGGCAGACGTAGGTCAGGCTGTTCGGCAGCAGGGCGGCCACCAAGTCGCCCGGCTGCACACCCTGCGCCTGTAAGGAGCCAGCCAGGGCATTGACCAGCCGGTCCAATTCACCATACGTCCAGCGGCGCTTGCCGCTGATAAGAGCCAGCGCGTCCGCTGAAGCGGCGCTTCGTTCGGTCAGCCAATCCATCATTTATGGGCAGCCGTGGATCATCTGGCGCTCATCATCATCTGCCGCGTCAGCATCAGACTCAGGCCGACGTAGTAGACGATGAAAAAGAGCGATGCCCAGGTCAGCCACATGTGCATTGGGTAAAGGAACATGGCCCCAGCGAGCATGGCGAACCAGAGCGCGCTCAGCAGCAAGGTTTGGGCGCGGTAGCGGGTCATGCGTGAGGGGTAGAGGTATTTGATGGGGATAAACACCAGCACGGCGCACACGAGCAAAATAAGCAGATTGACGGCCGTTGGCAGCCCCAACAACAGCAAATAGACGGCCACGATGTTCCAATAGGAAGGAAAGCCCTGGAAAAAGTGGTCGCCTGTCTTGGCGTCGGCCTGGGCGAATTGGTAGCCAGAGGTCATGAGCATGATGGCGGGCACAATCAGCAGCCAGCCGGGGGGAACCAACTGCGCCTGGTAGACGAAAAAGGCGGGAACCAAGACGTAGGTCTGGTAATCTACAATATTGTCCAGCAGCGCGCCGTCGAAATTGGGCAGGACGCGCTTCACGTCCACCCACCGGGCCAACGCCCCATCCACGCCATCAATAACGGCCGCGACGCCCATCCAGATGACAGCCGTCTGCCATTCCTGCGCCATAATTGCCAGAATCGCCAGAAAGCCAAACACGGCCGTGCTGCCTGTCAGCGCGTGGACCGCCCAGGCCGCCAGGATGCGCGGTGTTGAAAAAGTACGATCAAGATTACGATTACGATTCATAGACCTCCAGAAAATACCTTGTTGACTATTTTGTTGATTTCTCGTCGGCGCTGGTCGTCGTAACGGCCGTCCGTCGGCACTTCAATCAGACGTGGCGTAGGATTATACATGCTTTCACGCAGAGCTTGTCGAAATGCGGCCCGGTTGGCGGTGCGGATGAAGTCGAGGCCATAGAGCCGGGCCGCGTGTTCGAAGTCCAGGTTGTGGGGCGTCAGGAACAAATCGGTAAATTCCGGCTCAAATTCGGCGATAGGCAGCCGGCGGAAGATGCCGCCGCCGTTGTTGTTGAGGATGACAAACGTAGTCGGCGGCATTGGCGATTGACGATTGACAGGGGCGAAGCCGTCGCGCAGCGACATTGACGATTGACGATTGGCAATTGCCAACAGGCCGTTCATGTCGTGGTAGAAGGTGATGTCGCCGAGCAGGGCGACCAGGGGCGAACGGCCGGCCGCGCCGTAGCCGAGGGCGGTGGAGACGTTGCCGTCTATGCCGCTTGCGCCCCGGTTGGCGTAGACGTGCAGGGGTTTCGTAGACGGCCGTGCAAACTGATCCACGTGCCGGATCGGCAAACTATTACCCACAAACAGTCGCCCATTTGGCGGCATCAACTCCACCGTATCCATCACCACCCAAAAATCTGTGAAATCCGTGAAATCTGTGGACAACCCCTCTACCGCCTGCCACACGGCCGTTTCCACCCCATGCACCCTATCCAGCCACCCGGACGACAATCGCGGAACCAACCCCTGGGCCATCTGGTAACACGCCTGCTCCTCGTCGGCGGCCACAAACCAACTCGTCTGGTGGGCGTCGTCGGCCCAGACGCCGCTGGCGCGGATGTGGATGCGGTGGGCGGGTTGGCTGCGCTCCAGGTAGGCGTTGAGCCATTTGGAGGTGGGAACCGCGCCGAAGCGCAATATCACTTCCGGTTCCGGCCAATCCAGCCTGCCCTGCATATATGTCTCGTAGCCGCCGGAAATCACCGTGCCGCTGCTGTGCAAGCCAAAGCGCACCCCAGACAGCGGATCGGCCAGAATCGGCCAGCCGCTGATTTGCGACAGCCCGGCCACCGCCTGGGGAAAATTGCCGCCCGGACAGCGCGGCCCGCATACAATCAGCCCGCGCTCATGGTGGTTGATAACGGCCGTGAGCGCTTCTTGCTGGCTGCGGGAGAGAATGATTTCGGATTTCGGATTTCGGATTTCGGATTTCGGAGTGGGGAGGGCTGCGTTCCGCACTCCCCACTCCCCACTCCCCACTTCCGGCTCTAGTGGTTTGCGGAAGGGAAAATTGACGTGAACGGGGCCTTGGCGACGGCCGTTGGCGGCAGCGCCGTTGGCGGTGGCGTAGGCGCGGGCGGCCGTTGTCTGCACACTCCTTAAAACCACCTCCGGCGCGTCCGCCTGGGGGATGGGCATGTCCACCGCCCACAACACCTGGTCGCCAAAGATTTTCACCTGGTCAATGGTCTGGTTGGCCCCGCTGTGGCGCAGTTCGTGCGGCCGGTCGCCGGTGAGAATCAGCAGCGGGACCTGGCTCATCTGCGCCTCAATGATGGCCGGGAAGTAGTTGGCAACGGCCGTGCCCGACGTGCACACCAACGCCACCGGCCGTTCGGTCGCCACCGCCAGACCCAACGCAAAAAAGCCCGCACTCCGCTCATCCAGGTGGCGATAAATTTCGATGCCTTTCTGCGCGGCGAAGGCCAGGGTGAGTGGGGTGGAACGGGAGCCGGGGGAGATGCAGACGGCCGTCAGGCCGGAATCTACCAATGACTGCACAAATAAATGTGAGTAGAGGAGGTTGGGGTTTTGGAATTGTGAATTGTGAATTGTGAATTGTGAATTGTGAATTGGAGGGGTCATGGGGTGGGGGTGTCCTTGAGGGTTTGTTTGGCAGTTTTAATGCTGGTGTTCAGGATGCGGCAGAGTTCGTCGCACTCGCGGAAGGTTTCGATGATTTGTTCACGGGGCAGCAGTTTGCCTTTGCCGATGATTTTGAGCCAGACACGCGATTCGTTGAGTTCTTTGGCGCACAATTTCAGCTTGTGGACGAAGTCGCGCGGGCTTTCCGCGCCCCGTGCTTCGGCGTAATGCGCCGCCGGACTCGTGCCGCTGCGCACCAACTGCCCCGCCAGATGATTTCCCGCCCGCGAATCGGGCAGCCTATCCGTCACCGCAATCACCATCACCGCAAACTCCACCAACCGCTCCTCAATATCATCACCCTTCGCCATCTCTCCTCCCTCCCAACTTCACAATTCACAATTCCCCATTCACAATTCACAATTCTCTTCTCTTCCGGGATGCTTCGCTCCGCAGACTCCGCTCAGCATGACAAGGTGGCTTCTTCCCAACTTCACAATTCACAATTCCCCATTCACAATTCACAATTCTCTTCTCTTCCGGGATGCTTCGCTCCGCAGACTCCGCTCAGCATGACCGCTTTTCTCTTCAACTTCACAATTCACAATTCCCCATTCACAATTCACAATTCAATTCCCAGCGCGCCCAACATCGGCCGAAACTTCAACCCCGTCTCCGCCCACTCCTTGTCCGGCTCCGAATCGGCGACGATGCCCGCCCCGGCGTAGAGCCAGGCGCGGCGCTCCTGAACGACGGCCGAGCGGATGCCGACGGCAAACGCGCCATCCAGCTTGTAGTCAATCCAGCCGACGGGTGCGGCGTACCAGCCGCGCGGCACCGGCTCGGCGCGGCTGATAAAGTCCAGGGCCACGGCGCGGGGGGAACCGCCCATGGCCGGGGTGGGATGCAGCACGTCCACCAGCGGCAAAATACCGTCTGGCTCGGTCAGGGTGGCGCGAATGGGGGTGAAGAGGTGTTGGATGTTGCTCAGTTTGTAGACGCCGGGCGCGGGCGAGATTTCCAACTTGGAAGTTAAGGGGGCCAAGCGCCCTAAAATGGACATGACGACGACTTCGTGCTCGTGGCGGTCTTTGGCGCTTTCCATGAGCTGCTGCCCCAGGGCGGCGTCTTCCAGCGGGTCGGCGCTGCGGCGGATGGAACCGGCCAGGCTCATGGTGGTAAGGGTGCGCCCTTCGACTTTTGCCAGCAGTTCGGGCGTCGCGCCGAGGAAGGTGTGAAACGGCCGTGGCTCGAACACAAAGCGGTAACAATCGGCGTAATGCTCATTGAGGTATTCCAGACTGTCGTAAATGTCTATACGGCCGTCAAACTTTGCCTCGCACACCCGCGCCAGCACCACCTTCTTCAACTCATCCGCCGCAATCTCCTGCCGCGCTGCGTTGATGAGGTGCGCCCATTCAGCGGGAGGCATGGGGTAGGAGAGAGATTGGAGACTGGAGACTGGAGAATTCTGCTCAGTCTCCAGTCTCCAGTCTCCAGTCTCCAGTAGAACGTCCCGCCGCGCTGTCAGCGCTTCCTGCAAAATCGGCAGGCTGTGTTCCGGGTCGTCGGCCAGGGGGATGAGGGCGTTGATGGTGAGCCACGTTTCACGGCCAACCCGGACGAACTGGTAGTGGGGCAGGATGAAGTGGGCGGGATGGAAGGCGGCCCAGGTGTTGTCCGGCAGAAAATCGTCGCGGAAGGCGAAGCCGCCGAAGAGGCGCGGCCGGGCCAGGTCGGGGGCGTCGCCGAACAGGATGGCGTCTTGGAAGAGGGTTTGGGCTTGTTGGCGGATGTGGGCGATACGGCCGTTACCCCAGCCTATCAAATTCGCCGCCGCGCCAAACCCGGCCAGCGTAATCCGGTCGCGCACGTCCTCCCAAAAAAAGCGTTCCTGCCCCTCCGCATGGCGCAAAAAGTCCATCACCGACAGCCCTGAAACGGGCAGGCTGTAAGAGACCAGGCGCTGCGCCTCCAGCGATTGCCGATTGGTGGTTGGCGATTCACCAACCGCGTCATCCCCCTGCCACGCATTGTTGGCCGCTTGCCGCGCGCTAATTGCCACTTATCAAACGCTTCATAATTTTCAAACCCCACGCTGCGCAGCAGCACCGGCAGCAAAGTAGACATAATACGGTCGGGCGTTGGTTCGCCGGTGTAGACCCAGCGAATCACAATGCCATAAATTGCGCCCATCCAGGCATAGGCCACGACCTCGGTGTCCACCGGCGGGATGTCGCCGACTTCGATGGCTTCTTGCAGGTAGGTTTCGATCAGGTGGGCGAAGCGGTCGTTGACCTCGTTGCGCTTGTTCTCGAAGGGCGCGCCCAGGCCAACGGCCTGCACCAGCAGCACTTTGGCCGGCCGCCGATACTTGCCGAACGTGTCCAGGGTGGTTGCCAGCGCCAACCGCACGCGGGCAATGCCCTTCGCCTCTGGCTCGATAGCCTCAGTGACGCGCCGCTCTAACAAATCGGCAAACTGGTCTACCAGGGCCAGGAAGAGGCGCTCCTTGTTGGGGAAGTGGAAGTAAATGGAGCCTTTGGAGGTATGCGACTCTTCGACAATCTCGTCCAGGCGGGTGTCGTGGTAGCCCTTATGGGCAAAAATGTTCAGCGCCGCGTCTAAAATGCGTTCGCGAGTGCTTTCCGGATCACGGGAAGAGGAAGTATTTTCGGTCATGGGGGAGTTATAGACTGACTGGTCGGTTTTGTCAATTGTCAATGGTTAATAGTCAATAGCCAATTGCCAACCGTTAAAAATTGATCATTGGCTATTGACCATTGACCATTGACCATTATTCCTTCAGTCTGCCCATAAAGTGGCTGTCTGCCCAACGGCCGTCGCCGAAGCTGTGGTAGCGGCGAGTGCCTTCGATTGCAAAGCCGAATTTCTGGTAGAGGCGGACGGCGATGGGATTGTCTACATTAACGTCCAATTCCACGCGCCGCAAATCCAGCCAGTTGTCGGCGATGTCCAAAATGGCGGTCATCAGGCGGCTGCCGATGCCCAGGCCCCAATAATCAGGGCTGACAGCCATGCCCAGACCGGCGCTGTGAATCAGGCGCGGGTTTTGGTCTTGGAAGATTGTCGTCATGCCGATGACACGGCCGTTATCTTCGGCGACCAACCGATGTAGACCAGGCGGCGGCGCTTCGCCAATCCGCTGGCGGGTGGCCCAAATTTCCTGGCTCGGAATCTGTAACGTCGTTCGGGCTACCAGCGGATCGCGCCACAGGGCGTTGGCCCCGGCCACGTCGTCGGGGTGTGCGGGGCGGATGATCACGCCTGTCGCTCCACTGGCGTTTCGCGGGGTTGGTCGGGCAAGGGGCGCTGTCGCCGACTGCGGCGGGTAAGGTGGTTTCAGGCGGGCATAGAGGCATATGTCGTGGTAACGGCCGTTGCCAAACCCCGCCTGCCGCTTAATCCCCTCCTGTTCAAAGCCAAATTTTCGGGCCATATGGTTCATGGCGGCATTGTCCACAAAGGTTTGCAGTTCCAGCCGCCAGAGATTGAGCCAATTCTCGGCCAGGTCCAGCAGCACGCCAAACAGGTGCGTGCCCACGCCTTGTCCCCAATAATCGGGATGCACATAAATGCCCGGTTCGCCGGTGTGGCGCAGCCGCAGGCGCTGATTTTGGCGCAGCAAACCATACGCCACTACCTGCCCGTCTAACACGCTCACCACCCGGTGCAGGCCGGCCTTCGCTGTCTGAAACGATTCTTGTGTATGGCTGTATTCGGTCGTGTAAAGATGCAGCCCGTTCGCCGCCACCCGCGGATGGCTCATGATGGCGTGCAGCGCCGGAATATCATCTGGGTGAACGGAACGAACGTGAGGTTGGGGGGAGGGGTTTGTATTCATAGTTTTTGCGGATAGAGGGTAGAGCGATTCTCTAGCTCTAGCTCTAGCTCTAGCTCTACACTCCAAGAAATGCTTTCACCTGGGCGATGAACAGGTCTGGCTGGTCGTCGTGGATGGGGTGGCCGCTGTGGGGGATGATTTCTAAACGGCCGCTGCCCAATCTTGCCACCAACCGCGTCACATCGTCCAGGGTATTACCCACTTCGCCATCGCCGTTCAGCAGCAGGACCGGGCAGCGCACCTGCGCCGCTTCGGCCAGGCAAATGTTGCCACCGCGCGCAAAAATGGCCGCCGCCGCTTCATTCCAGCCGCAAATCATCGGCTCCACCTGCGCCGCGCCGTGGCGGGCGGCAATTTGCTGCTGCCACTGGCCCCAATGGGGTTTAGCCGGCACGGGCACGCGCGCTTTCACGGCGTTTAGCATGGCTTGGGAGATGACGCCGGACACGCCCCAGGCGACAACTCCGGCCACCAGTTCCGGGTATGTGGCGGCCAGCAGGATGGCGCTTTCCGCCCCATCGCTGAAGCCCATTACCACGACCGGGCCGCAGTTAACATGGCGCAGCAGGGCGGCCATGTCGTCGGCGTCGCGCTGGTAAAAGTCGGGCGGGAAGTCGCGCGGGGGCGGCTGGCTGGCGCCATAGCCGCGCAAATCGGGGGCGATGACCCGGGTGTGGGTTTGCAGCGTGTCTATCAGCCAGCCTAAATGGGCGCGGGCGGTACCGGTGAAGCCGTGCATGAGGAGTAACGGCCGTCCCGCGCCTATATCCACATACGCCAGTGTCGCCCCGTCTGGCAACATGATCTTGTGCTGCTGTGTTTGAATCATATTGGGTTTAGTCTGTATCTGGTGGAGCCTGATGCGTCCGTCCGTGCATCGTCTGGGCCAATCCTTCCCACCCCTCACGCAGATTCAGATCTCGCTGCGGGAAGGGAATGGTAATCCCATTGTCGGCCATGGCGTTCCAAACCATAAAGTTCAGATCAGACAACACAATCCGGCGCTGCCAGGGGTCATCTATCCAGGCCGCCAGGGTGAAATCCAGCGAGAAATCGCTGAACCCATCAAAAAAAACGACGGGTGGGGGTTCGGTGCGTACCAGGCCGTGTTCGACGGCCGTTTCCAGCAAAATTTGGCGCACGCGCTGAGGGTCGCTGTCGTAGCTGACGCCGATGGGCAGAAGAACGCGCCCAAACAAGTTTGATTTGGTGTATGTGGTTAACTGCGAATTCAAGAACATCTCGTTGGGCACGATAATCTCGGAATCAATGGTGCGGATGCTGGTAGCACGGATATTAAGCTGCTGCACGATGCCCAGTTGATTGTTAATCTCAATCATGTCGCCCGGCCGCAAAGATTGCTCGAACAGCAGCAAAATGCCGCTCATAAAATTGGCGATCACCTGCTGTAAACCAAAACCGATGCCAACCGTCAACCCCGTGCCGATCAGCGCCAGCGAGGTCAGGTCAACACCTAAAACGCCAAAAACGACCAGCACGGCGGCAATTTTAAAGCTGTAGCGAACGATGGTGAGGATGGAATTGGCGATGCCCATGTTGGCCTGGGTGCGCGGCAAAATCACCTTTTGCAGCGCCTCCACAATAAGCCAACTGACAATGGTGAAGGAGTAGAACCAGAGAACGGCCGTCAACAGCCGTCCCAGGGTAATCTGGGCATTAAGAACATTGACAATCTCAATACTCAGAATACCCGGCAAATCTATGAACTGGTTCAGAAAGACGTAACCCGGCAGCAAGACGAAAAGGGGGATGAGGATGCGGGAACGGACGGCCTCGACACGCTCTTGGGAAAACCAGAGGTCCAGCAGCCCCATAATGATCTCGTAGACCAGCAGAATCCAAAAAATGGCGGCGGCATTTTGAATGAGGCCGGCCGGAAACTGCCAACGACCAAACAGCCAGACGATGATAGGGACCAGAAGCAAACCGGTGATTGGGAAGTAGAGCCACTTAATAACCATCAGCAGGCGGTAAAAACGGCTTTTACGCTGCTTGATCAATCGGGCGTCTAGCATTTGTGCCACTTTGGGGTGTACAAAAGCGTTGATGAGCCGGTTGATGAGCCAGGCGATCAGGAAAATCGCCACAATAGCGGCGATTTGCCGCTGCACCACCGGGCGAGACAGCAAAACCGCAAAAATCTGAAACTGCTTTACGATGATGTCAATTCGCGGATCGTCGAGCATAAGATATTTTACCTTAAGGTGACTGGTCCTGACATAGTGCGGGCAAATCGGTCGTTTCTACGGCAAACCCATTGGCCCTATCCACAGAAATCGTGAAATCGCAGGCAATCGCCAATGGCGATTTTTCCCCGGCCAGGAGTTCCTGGTATACCTCATCGCCGTAGGTGAGAACGGCCGTTAACTCGGCGACATTCGGCGGCGTGAAAGCGCTGTTCACCCGGCGCAGCAAGCTAGAAATGATCGGCGCATTCTCGGCGCTGACGTTAACGTTCACTGGGACCAGCCGCGTCTGTTCCATCAAGTAAGTCTGATTGGCGGCATTGGTGGCAAACTCCGCAAACGAAAGCGCCAGGGCTTGCTGGTCTGGGAACGAATCGGCCTTCATGAAAAATGCGGTTGTTTGCAGCCAGGGGCGCGCCTCACCGCCTGGCCCAGCCGGAAGCTGCGCCACCCCCAGGTTGGCGTTGTCCATTGTCTGTTCGAGTACCCCCAGAACAGATGTTGGCCCCACCAACATGGCCGTTTCGCCGTTGGTAAACGCCACTTGCAGCCGCGCCGGATTATCATCCAAAAGAACCAATGATTCCGCTTGCAGGTCGCTGAGCCATGTCAACCAGTCCACAAATCCCGTTTCTACCAGCGTCAGGCGGAAATCTTCGCTGAATAATTGGCTGCCAAAAGTTGTCGCTCCCCAATAGGTCTCGATAAAACTGACTGGCAGGGCGATGCCGGCGCTTTGCGCCTGCTGCGCCAATTCGTCCAGCGTAAGTGGCGGATCGCTGATCTGCGTGCGGTTGAAATAGAGTACGTTGAAGTCTAGCCAATAAGGCAGCCCATACAATTCGGATTGATATTCGAGGGTATTGAGGGCGGCAGGGATGAAGCGCTGTCGGGTTTCTGCGGCGATGTCGTTTGTGATGGGCTGAATGGTTTGCGCCTCGATGAGCGGCAGCAGCCAGGCGCTTGAACCGAGGAGCAGGTCGGGTAGGCTGCTGCTGCTGGCGCCTGAAGCTGTAAAAAGATCAAGCAATTCGTCTTCTGGAATCTCGGTGACCAGGATGCGTACATTGGGGCAGTTGGCCTGATAATCGGCCACAAATTTCTCCAGAGCGGCTGCCAAACGGCCGTTCCATGGATGCCAGATACGCAAGACACCCTCTGTCTGGCAGATTCTTGGCGGCGCAGTCACGGCGGCAAACCCATGGGCGCTGTTGACCTCGTTGACCAGCGTGTTGGTGGCTGCCAGCACATCCGCCGCGCCCGCCAGGACCGCCCGATAGAGATTATCACCCTGAGAGACGACCATGTTTTTTTGGGGCAGGTTGGATACGGCAACGGCCGTGCGCGCCTGGGCAGCAAAACCTGCTTCGGCCGGGTGCAGCCGTCGGTCCACCTGGACGGTCCGGTTGGCCGGAACCCGGCTCAGATCGCGCAGCAGCGTGGTTGCCTGATTGCTGTTAGTGAGATAGCTCGCCAGCAGCAGCGCGCTTTCTGTCTGCTGCGCGTGTGAGGCGGGGTTGAAATAAATTGCCTCCAAGTCTAGCAGAGGACCAGATGGTCCCACAGGGCCAGATGGCAGCGGGACCACCGAGACGTTGTCCGTGCCCAGCGCTTCTCGCGCTGCCGCCAGGTCGTCGGGAGTGCCGGTGTAATAGGCTGCCTTGCCTGAGAAAAACAGTTCCCGCAAGCTGGCGCTGTCCCGACTCAGGACCATGCCAGGGGCGCTTTGGGCGTTTTGCAGCCAGAGCAGCCAGTTGGTGAAGCCGCCTTCGTCTAAAACTACGCGCCCTGTCTCGTCGAACACACGGCCGCCGAAGGCTTGAATACCCCAAAATGCGGGCAGAAAATTAGCGTCCATAGCGATGGTACGGCCGTCGGCGGCTTGCGCCAGCCACTCGTCCAAATTCGCTGCTGGGGTACTCACCTGGGTGGTATTAAAATAAAGGGCTGCCGGTCGCAGGGCCAATGGCAGCCCATATAAACCATCCTTATAAGTCATCGTGCCGATGGCGCGGGAAAAATAATCTTCGGTTTGTGGTTCAAACGGCTGTACATCCAAAATGAGTCCCTGGTCGGCCAGTGGCACAAGCCACTCGCTCGGACCTATGAAAACATCTGGTCCCAGCCCTAGTCTGGCCGCCTGCTCATACTGCTGGTAAAGATTCTCCGGCGGTATCGCCTGGCTGATCACCGTTACGTTGGGATGAATTTCGTTAAATTTCTGCAAGATGCCGGCCATCGTATCGGCCTCGGCGGCCGTCCAACTATGCCAGAGCAAAATCCGACCTCGGCCGTTAGGCAGGGCATCCGTGGACCGGCAGCCAGCCAACAGGATAAACAATAGGAAAAGGGATAACTTAGCCGTTAGCAATTTCATAACAAAAGGTTAACCAGAACTTAAACCACCACTCTTATAGTCATGTTGGCTTTGTGAAGAACAGGGAAAATTGATCCTGCCCGAAGTTCTACCTGATGATACCTATGGTGAACAACAAAGAGCCAACAATCATACTGTAAAGTAGCCAATACATTTCGCCAATAGAATCTGGTACGCTTTTATAACTACTGGGGCAACTGGTACGTAATTGTCCATTAATAGATTCCGTACCAGATTGCCATTTCTCGCCCTAAGTGACTATCTAGAAATTACAGGGCCAAGATCGGACCAATCTTGGAGATTGGTCCAATCTAAAAAACAGGAAGTTACTCGTATGAGGGACAGTTCTCATTTACACAGTGAACAAAAAATTCTCGTCGTGGATGACAATGACTATACAGTGGTTATTTTGCGCCACGTTTTGAGCCGAGCCGGGTATCAGATCATGTCTGCCTCATCCGGTGAAGAAGCATTGGATTTAGTGCGCAAGGACGGGCTGCCCGATTTGGCGATAGTGGATTACCACATGTACCCTGGCATGTCTGGCTCTGAATTCTGCCGGGCGGTTCACCAGTTGGCTGATTTGCCAATTATTATGGTTACGGCCGTTCCCGATGAAAGTCTGGTTCATGCCGGATTGGACAACCATGTTGTTGATGTTATCTACAAACCTTTCAGCCCACCGGCGCTGGTGGCGCGGGTGGGCGAAGTGTTGGAATGCCAGGGCAAATTAAGTGCGCCGCCCTTTGCCCCGGCGGCGATTGCCCGTCCCCGGCCAACCAATCATCAATCGTCATACGTCAGTCAATAATTGACGCATGACGATTGATAAAATCCCTCACCTTATTTCTCGATGATGCTCACTTTGGTCATCTTGTCGCCCTGGCGGATGGCGTTTACCACATCCATACCGCTGGTCACTTTACCAAAAACGGTGTGTTTGCCGTTCAGGTGGGGCTGCGGCGAATGGGTGATGAAAAACTGGCTGCCATTTGTGCCAGGACCAGCATTGGCCATGGAAAGGACGCCCGTCTCGTGCTTGAGTGGGTTGCCGGCAAATTCGTCTTCAAAACGATAGCCTGGGCCGCCGCGGCCGGTCCCCGTCGGGTCGCCACCCTGAATCATAAAATTGCTGATGACCCGATGAAAGGTGACGCCATCATAAAAGCCATCTGTCGCTAAAAAGACGAAATTGTTGACAGTTTTGGGCGCATATTGCGGGTACAACTCGATTTCGATGGTCCCCTTGTTGGTTTCCATGTTCACCACGTATGACTTCTTCGCGTCTATTTGCAGCGCCGGGGCGCTGCTCCATTGTTTGGTCATGTAATACTCCTTTAGGTGCGTAATTTATTGGAACCTGACAGGTTGTCTCAGACTTGTCAGGTTTGCAGTTGTTTATCGCCGCCGTGGACGGCGTTCTCGGCGGCCGCGATCTTCTTGTTTGTTGGCTTCTTTGCGTGGGGCGGGCGCTTCAACGGGTGTGGTCGCCGCGGTGAGCGTGTTCTGGTAGATGTCGTCCAGCAGCATGGCGATGAGTGACTGCCCTTCCAGGCTTTCGCCCAGGGTTTTGGCCAGGCCCAGGAAGCGGTGCAGCCGCTCTTTTTGCAGGTTGTCGCGCTGGCGCAGGCTGCCTTCCAACTGGGCGGTGAGGCGTTCGGCGACCAGGTTGGTGACATCTTCGTCGGTGGGCAACGGCCGTTCGGTTAAATCCACCCCATACTTGTCGCGGATCCGCTTCAACTTCACCTGCTCGGAAAAATCGCCCACCAGCGTGATGGCGACGCCGGCCGCGCCGGCCCGCCCGGTGCGCCCCGCGCGGTGGATGTACAATTCCGGGTCTTCCGGCACTTCATACTGCACCACATGCGACAATTCTGGCACATCAATACCCCGCGCCGCCACATCGGTTGTTATCAGCAGGCGCAGTTTCCCCTGGCGCACCCGGTCCATCACCTTCTCCCGCGCGCTTTGCTCCAGGTCAGACGACAACTCATCGGCGTCGTAGCCAAAGCGGCGCAGCACCGTGGTGACGTAGTTCACCCGCACTTTGGTGTTGCAGAAAATAAAAGCCGAGTCGGGATTTTCAACTTCGATCAGACGGACCAGGGCGCGGTCTTTTTCCAGCGCGGGTACGGTGTAATAGACGTGTTCCGTCTCGGCGACGTACATATTGTCGCTGCTCAGGCTGAGAAAATCCGGTTGGTGGAGGAATTGGCGGGCCAGACTTTGCACGGTGGGCGGGAAAGTGGCCGAAAACATAAAGCTGTCTACGCGCCGTTGGGGCAGGTAGGTCTGCAACTGGCGCATATCGGGGTAAAAGCCCATTGAAAGCAGGCGGTCGGCCTCATCAAAGATTAAAATTTGCAGCTCATCCAGGCTGAGATTGCGCCGCAGCAGGTGGTCCAGAATGCGCCCTGGCGTGCCCACCACCAGGTGTGCCCCTTTGCGAAAGGCGTCTAGCTGCACTTTATAGCTGCTGCCGCCATAGACAGCCACGGCGTTGGCTCCGGAATCCCCGGCCAATGCGGCCGCTTCGTGGGCTACTTGCTGCGCCAGTTCCCGCGTGGGAACCAGGATGAGCGCCTGGCAGGTGGCCTGGAGGGAATTGATGCGCTCCAGGATGGGCAGCACGAAGGCCCCGGTTTTGCCACTGCCGGTGCGCGCCTGCACCATCAGGTCGCGGCCGGCCATGATGTAGGGCATGGCTTTGGCTTGCACCGGCATCAGGTCGGTCCAGCCGGCGCGGGCCATGGCTTCGCGCCAGGAATCGGGCAAGTCGGCGGCGCTGACTTCGGGTAAGGCGTTTTCGGGTTCGACGAGGTTTTTGTCGGGTGGTGGGGTGGATGGTGGGGGAGGGGAAACGGCCGTTTCCGGCGTTGGTTCGTTACTCATGATATTCCTTGTCTCTAAAAAATCTTTTTGCATAAAGGTTGCTTCTAATTCTACCCTGTTTTGGCTGTATCGTCTTGTTGTGTCAAAGCCTACCAGTTCTCTTTCGCCTATATGGTTTTTGTCGCCGTGTGCTGTGGCTTGCGCGGGAAAGCGATAAATGTCACCGGACTTGGGTGACAGCGCCACTTCCTTTCTGGCATTGCTTTGTTCTATAATGCAGCTATGGAGTGTGTCTCAGCAACCCGCCACCCGATAGTGCTTCTTGTATGGATAGGCCGAAGTCCGTAACCCGTTATCCGATGGCATTTGCCAGAGGCAGCGCCCTACGGATTACCGATAACGGATTACCGCTTACGGGTACTAACGGGCAATTTGGTGCGGTTTAGCGGTTTAGTTAGAAAGGGGGATGCCATGTCACGATATCGGATGTTATCTCTAGGTGGTGCGGTGCTGTTGGTTGTTTTGCTGGCTGGCTGCGCGATGGGCGACCAGCAGCAAGCGACCACCGACAGCGCCGCAGCAGACAACACAGCGACGGCTGCGGCTGTGCTGCTGCTGGAACAGACGACGAGTACGGCCGCAGCGGCCACAGCCCAGACGGCAACGGCCGTTGCCGCCACCATCAGCGCCCAAACCGCCGCGACAGCTCAGGCCGAAGCTGCACAAACCAGCGCGGCCGCCACCGGCGAAGCCGAAGCAGCAGCCAATGCCACGTCGGCGGCAGTTACGGCGGCAGCGTTGGCGCAAGCGGCTACGGCGACCTGGGTTGTGCAGACAACAGAGACGGTTGTCGCGCTGCGTACCGCCAGAGCGGAGCAAGCTGCCACAGCAACGGCCGTTTTTGTCGCCGAACATGAAGCCTTAATCAACGATGCCAAAACTAGCGCGCCGATCTACGGGCCGCGCAGTGGGGAATTGGTTCACGATGAAGATGATTTTATAGAAGAGAGTTTTGCCGGCGTCAACGTGCGCAACTTTGTCGCCGAAGCCACCTTTATCCTTGACCCGGCGGCCGGGCAAATAGGGGATCGAGATTTTGGCTTCACCTTCCGTGACCGCACGGCTGGCGCCTGGCGGTTGATTGTCATGCGCAGCCGCGTCTGGGAGCTTGCCCGGTACGATGACGATGAGTATGACCTGGTAAAATCGGGCCGCTATCCTCCTGGCATTTTTGCTGATAGGAACACGCTGACATTGTACGTGAATGATGAGGCGGGCTTCTTTTTTCTGAACGGCCGTTTCATCAGCGCCTTCTCTTTAATCGGTGGGCAGGAAACCGGGAACGTGGCGGCGGCGCTGGGCTTTTATGCAACCACTGAAAAGAAAGGCGAAGTGACACAGTTTGAGGATTTCACCATCTGGCCGCTGGGCGAACCACCCGCCGCGCCTGGCCCGGCCTCCACTGTGGCTCCGCGCGCTACTGCGCCACCACCCGGTTTCGACGCCACAGCAATGATGAACAGCCTCAACAATTTGCGCCTGACTATCGAAAACATAGGTGGGCTGTTAGACCGTCTCTATTATGGGCAGTCGCAAAGCTGCCAGGAGTACCTGGGGTACTACCAGGCGTTACAGCAGCGAACCACTCACAGCAACCTGCCGCCGGCCTGGCAGGGCATCTACAATGAATACAACGTTGCCGCTGATAACATCATCAGCACCAACGCCACTGTTAAGAATTTGTGTGAAACAGGCGGCGGCTACATCAGTGAATTTGATTATGGCGTGGCCCGGCAGGGCATTGGCGCCAGTCTGGACCGAATTAATCAGGCGATTCAGGCTGCTAATGGCCTACTGAACCAGTAGTTACTTCTTGCCCGGCATCAGGTAGGTTTTGTGGCGGAAGAGATACAGGTTATCTTGTTCTAGATAGGGGTAATTGAAGAACAGCGCTGTGTCCCGAAAATCGGTCCAGGAGAGGGCGTATTTCTCGTGGGCAAATTCGTAATAGGCGGCGCACAGATTGCCTTCATATAGGGTGATTGTCTTTTCCCAGGGTGGCTCGCCTGCTGTTGTCACCGTCAGATCTTCGCAGTCTACCAGCGCGTGGGACGTGGCGACAGCAGGTATGCCGCCTGTGCCCATATTTGCGCCAGACAAACTGCGCGTTTTGTCGGTGAGGGCCAGGCTGCTTGTATCTGTTGTGTTTGGCGTGGGATTGGCGGTAGGGGTAATGGCTGGCGCACCTTCGAGCGGCTGCCCGGAGAGCCATTTTCGGGAGATGTCGCCGGGGCTGCTGTTAACGACAAAGTAGATGGGCACGCGCTCCGACCCGGCGGCCGCGTCTGGCGTAGCGCTGCTGAGGGTGGCGAAAATCAGGTAACGGCCGTCTAACAGCCCGATGTTACTCTCCAACCGCACCGGCGCACTCACAATGCGCGACTCGCCCACGTTCATTCTGGGTGGCGTAACGCGCATAGTCATTGGGCTGGTAACGGTGAACAAATTTCCACTGTCATAAAACGTAACGCCGCCATGCGATTCTAGCAAGATGGTTGGTTGGAAGTTCTCATAAGCGCTGCTCACTTTAAGCAGCAGCCTGCCCGAGGTCGGTTGGGCCGGTTGGTCCAGATCTAGCCGGTATTCTATCCAATAATCCCCGGCTATAAAATTGGCCCAGTAGCGCTCGTTAAACGCTGCCTCCGAGGGCAAGATGGTAGCCCGGCCGATGGCGTCGGTTTCCATATAAACCAGGCAGGTGGTCCTGCCAAACTGCCTATCGCTGCCGCTGTACGTGGCCTGGGCATTGACCAGATAAGCGCCTGGGGCGCTGACGGTATACGGCCGTATCGGAAATATGATCTGGCGGTTTTCACCGGCAAACAGCCTAACGCGCCAGATTTCCGCATCTTCGATACGGGTTTCTTGGTGAAGGTGCTGCGCCGGTAAGAACTCCACGCCAGCGTCGGCGTGAACCAATACATCTATTTCCACATCCTCTTGTGCCGCCGCAACCGTCACTACCACGTCACACTGATTCGGCGCTGCCTCCAGACAGCGGGTCGTGGCGCTAATTCGTGGGGTCTCAACCGGCGCTGCTGCTGGTGGATTCTCCCGGCAGGCCATCACAGCCAGCGTCAGGGCAATGAAAAATATGGTTTGATTGGTTACGGCTCTCATCAATTCGCAAAACCTCCCACGCTTACAGCAACAATGATCCTCTCATGGTATCGCAGCTGGCTTTCATGAGATGTTAAAGTCGAGTTGGCACACCATTACATTATATTGTAAATTCTGGCACAAATAAAAAGCGAGAGCTAGAGCGAGAGGTTTGACCAGACTTTAGCTCTGGCTATTTTCGCAGGAGACTTCATGAGTGAGGGTTAGAGTTGTCAAATCTTTAAGATTTGACAACTCTATTCAGGAGGAAATATGAACATCACCAATTACCCGTATGAAACAAAAGTTCGCGTGACATTTCGTGATCTAGATGCCCTGGGACACGTGAATAACGCAGTGTTTTTCACCTATCTGGAAACGGCGCGCATCCTCTACATCACCAAATTTTTGGAACATGGTCTGCCGATGGCGTTTGATTTGATGGAAATTCCCATCATCCTGGTTGAAGCAATGTGCAGTTATAAATCGCAGGCGATGTTTGGCGAGATGCTGACAATAGGTGTGGGCGTGACGCGCTTTGGCAACAAGAGTTTTGACCTGACTTACAAGATTGTTGGGGAAGACGGCCGTCTCGTGGCAACCGGCAAAACCATCCAAGTGATGTATGATTACGACAACAACAGCGCTTTCCCCATTCCCGACGTTATCAAGCAAAGTGTCTACGCTTTCCAGGCCGGTTGGATTCCCGGCAATTAAGGAAAAACCATGTCCGATTACGAAACTGTGCTTTACGAAACCCAGGCCAATGTCGCCCTGATCACCATGAATCGGCCGGAGCGGCGCAATGCCCTCAATATGACCCTGAACAAAGATCTGCTGGCTGCGTTTCGCCAGGCGGCGGCCGATGACCAGGTTCGGGCGATTGTCCTGACCGGGGCGGGAGATGGCTTTTGCGCCGGAGCGGATCTGACGATTTTTAGCCAGCTGCCCACGCCTGAGCAGCTTCAGCAAGTGATCATCGAATCATATGACCCGCTGATGACGTTGATGGTGACGATGCCCAAGCCGATTATCGCCGCCATCAATGGGGTGGCTGCCGGCGCCGGTCTTTCACTGGCGCTGGCCGGCGATTTGCAAGTGATGGCCGACGATGCCAGCCTGATGATGGCCTTTAGTAACATCGCTTTTGTGCCCGATGCGGGGGCGACATGGTTGGTGATGCGGCGGCTGGGTTACGGCCGTGCCTATCAACTGGCCGCCGAAGGTGAACGCATCTCGGCCGAACAATGTCTGGCCTGGGGATTGACCAACAAAGTCGTCCCCGCCGATCAACTGCTGGCCGAGGCGCTGGCCTGGGCACACAAATTGGCCCAACGCCCCACCCTGGCCCTGGGGCTGACCAAGCAAGCCCTCACCTTTGCCGCCGAAAATGACTTGTCGGCGGTTATTGCCAATGAAGCGCGTCTGCAGATGCAAACCCTGGTCAGCCAGGATTTTGCCGAAGGGGTGATGGCTTTTATGCAGAAGCGGGAGCCGGTGTTTAGGGGGAAGTAGTTAAAAAAACAAGGATACTTCACATGACCAACCAACCAACTTTCGATCTGACGGGGAAAGTGGCGCTGATTACCGGGGCGTCGCGGGGGATTGGCGAGACCATCGCCAGGACGTATGCCCAGGCTGGGGCTAAGGTGGTTTTGTCCAGCCGTAAGCAGCCAGGGTTGGACCTCATCGCCGGGCATATCCGCCAGGCGGGCGGCGAGGCGTTGGCGGTGGCTGCCCATACCGGCGATGCCGAAGCCATTCAACGGGTGGTGGAACAGGCTACGGCCGTTTTTGGTGGCATAGATATTGTGGTCAACAACGCGGCTACCAATCCCCACTTTGGCCCGGTGATGACTGCCGAGGAGAGCCAGTGGGCCAAAATTTTCGATGTGAACGTGGTGGGCTATTTCCGCGTGGCGCGGGCGTGTTACGCCAGCATGAAGGCGCGCGGCGGCGGCAAGGTGATTAACATGGCCTCGGTGGCTGGCAGACGGCCGTTACCGGCCATGGGCGTCTACTGCGTCAGCAAAGCGGCCGTGCTGATGCTCACCGAGGTGTTGGCCGCCGAACTGGCCCCAGACAACATCCAGGTGAACGCCATCGCCCCCGGTTTTGTGCAAACCCGCTTCAGTGCGGCCATCTGGGGTAACGAAATGTTCAACGAAGCGGTCATGAAAACCATCCCCCAGCGGCGCATGGCCCAACCGGAAGAGCTGGCCGGCGTTGCCCTATATCTGGCCTCGGCCGCTTCCAATTTCACCACCGGCGCCACCTTTGTCGTAGATGGCGGCCAACTGGTGGGCAGTGGTATCGGCTAAGGGTCTGTTTCATTGGTGAAATAAGAGGCTTTATGAATACAATTTCCCCTGAATTGACTCTGCTGTTTGCCACTATTCACGAATTTGTGACGGAAGAGATTATTCCGCTGGAACCGCTGCTGTTGAACCATGAATACGACAAACTGCTGCCCCAACTACAGGCCAAACGAGACAAGGCCAAAGCGTTGGGGCTGTGGCTGCCGCAAATTCCGCAAGAGTATGGCGGTATGGGGTTGTCGTTGGTAGAACACGGCCGTGTCAGCGAAATTTTAGGCCGCTCCCTCCTGGGCCATTACGTCTTCAACTGCCAGGCCCCCGACGCCGGCAACATGGAAATTCTCATCGAACATGGCACGCCGCAGCAAAAAGAAACCTACCTCATGCCCCTGCTGGCCGGAGACATTCGCAGCTGCTTTTCCATGACCGAGCCGGAGAACCCGGGGTCTAACCCGACGTGGATGAGTACAACGGCCGTCAAAGAGCATACCGATTATGTCATCACCGGCCACAAATGGTTTACGTCCGCCGCCGACGGGGCCGCTTTTGCCATCGTCATGGCAATGACCAACCCGACAGCCGCCAAACACCAACGCGCCAGCCAGATCATCGTGCCCACAGACACGCCTGGCTTTCGCCTGGTGCGCAACACCTCGGTGATGGGCGAACGTGGCTTTGGCTGGGCCAGCCACAGCGAGATCATGTACGATGGCGCGCGCGTGCCGCAAAGTAATCTGCTTGGCCCGGAAGGGGCCGGTTTTGCCATCGCCCAGCAGCGATTGGGACCGGGGCGCATCCACCATTGTATGCGCTGGATTGGCATCTGCGAACGCGCCTTCGACCTGATGTGCGCCCACGTCGTGCGCCGTGAAGTGGCCCCCGGCAGCCGCCTGGCCGACCAGCAAACCATCCATAATTGGGTGGCCGAATCCCGCGCCGAAATCAACGCCGCCCGTCTGATGGTGCTGGACGCCGCCCATAAAATGGACGCGCAGGGCCAATACGCCGCCCGCGACGAGGTGTCGCTGATTAAATTTTACGTCGCCGGGGTGCTGCAAGCCGTGCTGGACCGCGCCTTGCAAGCCCACGGCGCGCTGGGCATGACCGACGAAACGCCCATCGCCTACTGGTTCCGCCATGAACGCGCCGCCCGCATTTATGATGGCCCGGACGAGGTGCATAAGCGCTCCGTCGCCCGGCGGATTTTAGAAAGGTATAACTAAAAACGGCGTGCAGTGGACCAGAAATGGGTCGCTGCACGCCGTTTGCGGTGGCTTGCTTCAGGTCCCCGGCGCTGCCAATGCGCCGGGGATTTTTGTTACATAACGCTTGTTATTCTGGGCGATGGCGCACGCAAACCCACAGAGAACCGATTCCCAGGGTTAACACGCAGGCGGCAATGATGACCAGCCCATTGACTTGTGGTGTGGCAGCGAGTGGGTTGAGGGAAACGGCCGTAGGCGAACCCTGCCGATCTAATGTCCCCAACGTAAAGTTGCTGCCCAAACAAGTGACGTTCACACTGCTGAACGTCACCCGGTCGCCGCTGACGGATGCGCCTCCGGTGCAAGTGAGCGTGATGTCGCTGAACGCGCCGGTGGCGTTCGGCCGGCTTAATAAGCGGTAGTTGGCTGCTGTTCCCGGCGTGCCGCTCATGCCCGCATTGCTAAAATCAAAGCTCAGCGTGACTGTGCCGCCGGCTGTGCCTGCATCTGTACGTGTGAAGTGGAACGAACGCAGCCAGCGGGCGGGGTCTGACGCTGTATCCCAGGGAGCGGCCACGGGCAAGTCGCTGATGGTGTTGCTGTTTTGCGGGACATTGTGACCAAACAGCAGCCAATCGCCATCAGCATTCAGGAAGGTGCCGTTGACAATAACCATCCCGGCTGCCTGCGCTTCGGTGTGGAGGACGCTACCAAACTGCCCAATACCGGCTACGTCCAGGTCAAAATTGCCATTGGCCGGGGTGTCGCCATCGTAGTAATCATTGCCGGCCAGGGCAATGCCGTATTTGGACGAGAGATAATTTTCTACCAAGATTTTTTGCACGGCCGGCAAATCCTCACTATAAAAAATTAACTCTGCCAGGTTGCCCGTGTAAGCAAAACCGTCTCCATTTCGCGCCCCAATAAAAATCGAGGCGGGAACGTCTTTAATATCCATGGAGGAATTACCTGAGTAAATACAGCCCGAAGCCGATTGAAGGGCATTATTTTTGCTGACCGTATGACTGGCATGTGTGCCGGCATAGGCGTGGGTTACAATTGCGGTAGTTGTATCCATCCAACCGGGATTAAGCGCCAAACCAGACGTTGTGCTGTTTCGCCGGATATAGGTCGTACATTCAGTACCGGCCGAATAAAGATTGCTGCCATCGGCAGAACTTGTGCTTTGCCCTTGTTCATATATAAAACCATCTCCGGTGCGATCAAACACAGAAAACACAGTGAATTCATCCAACGTGATGGATCCACTGACCAATGCATCAACTTCAGCAGCATTGAAGTAGAGAAGTGGTTGGCTGTTTAAAGCGCCAGTATTCAGAGTTGGCCGCTTGACGCTATCTCCCTGCGTGGCATTGGCGCCATTACCACTCTGGTCTTGCCAACAGCCAGCCGGGTTGCCATTGGTGGCGGTTCCGGTGCAGTCATCATTCGCGAAGACGCCCTTATCGGCGCGCAGCCAGAGTTCCAGGGTGCTGCTGCCATCCGTTAAACCCACGCCGCCGGGACCGTTGCCGGGCGTGGCGGCGGTGTAGGCCATTTGCGGCGCAGCCCACCACAAGGCCAGCATCACCAGGCCAAACAACAGCAAAAGGCGCAGGCCGGTTGTTTTGCCGCTGGCGCGGTTCTGTACAAGGTTTGTTTCCCTTTCCCCATTCATGTTCAAAATCTCCTATGTAAAATAAAAATAACGTCAGACACCTGTTATGTGTCTGCCATTTGTGGACCTATATCCAACAAGAGACATGCTCTCGCTGCGGGCATGTGCGGAACTGTTCTTGCATACTACTGGCGAGCGTAACAGGTTTGCTCAATCTCTGTCTGGCTCATGCACGATAAACGGCCGTATGAGTCACACGCATTATACAAACGGCCGTCACCCATCCAGGTTGGGATTTGGTAATAAATCTTCTCAGCCGCGTTTCTTGACCAATGGAATTGAAATCGTAGAATGGTAACATCCGTATCGCACATTCACTAATCCAGAAGTTCAACTTCCGGCGCGCAGTTGAGCTTCTGACTGAATACACCTGGAGGTTGTTTGCCCGATGATTTGCTTACTGCCTGAGACCGATTGGTTTTTCCCATGCGCCCGGCGGAGCGGCGTATGAGAGTAGGACTTATTCCGGCCGCCGGATTAGCCAGCCGATTGGGTATTACCACGCCCAAAGAGCTGCTGCTGTATCAAGGTCAGGCCATTATTGATTACAGCATTGACCATCTCATCGCTGCCAGAGTCAACCAGATTGTCATTGTCATTCGCGTGGGCAAAGAAGCCATCCGGGAGCATGTGGAAGAAAAATACGCCGGTTTCCCCTTTGTATTTGTCTACCAGAGCGGCGCCATCGGCCGACTGATAGACGCCATCAAAGCCAGTTACGACGCCATCAAAGGGCATGAGGTCTATTTTTGCATGGCCGACACCCAGATTAAACCCAACCCTTTTCCCAACGCGCTGAACAGCGAACTCTTGCTGCTTTGTTTCCAGGCGGTGGGGGATGAATGGCGCCATTTTGGTGTGGTAGATACCCAGGGGCGGCGCATTGTGGACAAACCATCAGACTATGTAGACGATATGTGTTGGGGCGCGCTGGCCTGGGGGCCGCCGTTCACGGAGAGGTTGATGGAGGCCAATGATTTTACGGCCGTCATGAATCAGGCCGCTTGGGACTACGCCCTCTGCATCACCAGCTACAAAGATATCGGCCTATGACCCCACCACATCTGCGGGACGATTCTTTTGCTTCCACCGTCAGCGGTTGGGGCGACCCCCGCTTTGTCGCGCGCGCGCGGCCGATTCCGCTGCCCGACAGATTAAACAAAGTGCCCAGGGGCAAATTTCGCCCAGTGGACGAAACGGTCCTTTTTTGGCGCGTCTTACGCGCAGCGCGGCGGGAGCGGGTGCTGCTGCTGTTTAGCTCCAGGGGCTACCTGAAACCGGAACTGCTGGCAACGGCCGTTATCGGCTTGTGGCCGCGGCGCTGGCGGCCGTTCATCATCTTCTACGGTGAAATGTATGAAAAGGATGCCGGGCTGCGCGGTCTCATTGAACCCTGGGTGATGAAGCTCGCCGACCGCGCCGTTTTCCGCTTTACCGTCCACTCCCAGGCGGAAATCCCTGTCTTTACCCGTTTGTGGGGCATTGATCCAGGCAAAGTGCGCGCCTGCTCCTTCTTCAACAAAAACGCCCGGCCTGGTGTGGTTGTGCCCGACAAACCGCGCGGTCAGCACATCTTTGCCGGCGGCACCTCCTTTCGTGATTATGAGCCGCTGCTGGCGGCGGCGCGGCTGCTGCCCAACCGTGAATTTGTTATTGCCACCAACAGGCTGGACGGCCGTACTGATCTCCCGGCCAACGTGAAGGCCGGGTTGGTCCCCCCGGCCGAATTTGACCGGTTGATTGACACGGCGGCGGCCGTTGTCGTGCCGCTGCGCACCGACGCCCGGCGGATCATCGGCATGTTGACTTATTTGCAGGCGATGTGGGCTAAAAAGCCGACCATCGTTTCTGATACATTGGGTGCGCGTGAGTATATTGAGGATGGCAAAACGGGTATCATTGTGTCTGGCACGCCAGAAAGTTACGTGACGGCCATAGAATGGGTGCTGGACCCGGCCAACGACGACCGTATCTATGAAATGTGCCAGACCGCCCACGCGGCCGTGCGCCAACACTTCACCATCGAAGCCCACGTCACCCAACTTCTCGCTGTTGTGGATGAAGCCCTGGCAGCGGTGGCGGCCAGGGCGTGAATAAGTTGTTTACCCACTTGCATAAGGAGACTTCACCGGCTGCGCCGACCACCATGAATGAAAACCCTGGGAGCGCAGGCGTCTCGCCTGCCAGGGCGGACGGGACGTCCGCGCTCCCATTTTCAGAGGAGAATGAATGATGGCTAATTTTCTGAAGATTGCTTTTGTAGATGAGCCTGGCGTGGAGAAAATTCGCGCCCTGGAGATAGAAACCGGCAAACATATCATGGCCTTCACGCCTGGCCTGGAAATCGCCGACCTGACGGAAGCGCAGCTTGCCAAAGTACGCGCCCTGGAAGAAGAACTGGGCGTTACTTTGTTGGTTTACGAAACCTGACGTATTGCCGATGACGCCCGATACCATGGATGTCCGACCCGATGAGCGGTTGGATGAGGCCAGACTGGCGGCCTATCTGTACGGCCGTCTGCCAGGCAGCGACCAGCCCCTCACCGTGCGCCAGTTTGGCGGTGGGGCCGCTAACCTCACCTACCTGTTGGATTATGGCGCGCA